>JAITHS010000370.1 GCA_031279875.1 Tannerella sp. | reverse complement strand
TGTTGCCAGGTCTTCTTTCGCCGGTGTAACGACTATCAGCGTTTTGGAACGGGAAATCATCGGAACGATTCTTTCGATATCGTCGTTATGCAGGCGTATGCAGCCGTCGGTTGCTCTCGTACCCAGCGTTTCGGGCAGATGTGTGCCGTGAATTCCTATGTGATAGTGTTCTTTAAATCGCACGAAATATTTGCCATACGTTCCTTTTATTTTTCCGCGTCCGTCGTTAAAATCATAATCCCATTCGGTAGCGTCGTGAATGGCATAAACGGTAAAGATGCCTTCGGGCGTTTTCTTGTCGCCGGATTGTGTTTTGTGCCCCGGATTTTTGCCTGTTGCCATCGGCAATGTGAGGGCTATGGTATCGTTGCAATGAATCATGCGCAATTTCATGTCCTGTTTTGAAATAAGGATAATATCTGTTTTCTTGTCTTTTTTTGGTGTATCGGCAACGGCGTCATAAACAAAAATAGTCCCGGCTGTCGGAATATATAACGCTTCGGCTTCAAATGGTTGGTCTTTTTTGATAGCAGAAAGCACAACATACGACCATACGCTTTCCGGCATACTGTCGATTGCAACGTCTATCGTCCTGACAAACATTTCTCTTTGTACTATGTCGGTCATGCCTTTTCCTTTGATCCGCAATCGCATGGCACTCTCCATATTTTCTATACAGGCAATCGAATCAAGTTTCCATCCGTCGAATTGTTCCATTACTGCAACATGAATATCACATGCTGTATTGGGCGAAAGCACTTCCGGTATGGTATCGGAAGATGACACATTGTCTTTCGATGAACTGATTACACAACCCATCGTAACAAATAATGTTATTAATCCGTAAAATCTTTTCATAATCATACAAGTTATTGGGAATAAATCAACCGATAAAATGCGGAGAGAGAGGGATTCGAACCCCCGGTACCTTGCGGTACAACGGTTTTCAAGACCGCCGCGATCGACCACTCTGCCATCTCTCCTAATCAAAAAAATAACCTAAACTAATCTTCTTTCCTTTAAAACGGGCGCAAAGGTACGAAGTTTTTTTGAAATATGCAAATTTCAGGACATTTTTTTCAAATTACGAAGAATAAATCACTAATTATCCCATGCCGGGTCATATTCGAGGAGATTACCGGCGGTACCGAAACCGATATACAGTTTGTTGCCGTAACTGAAAATACAGTTAAACTTGCGATAGCCTGACGGTAATTGTGATTTTCGCGTCCAGACATTGGCCGTTTGGTTATATTCAAGAATATAATAGTCTTCATCTAACATGTAAATCATGTTACGACATTCTACGGCGCCGAAAATACTGCCGGTATTTATCGTGCAAACGGTTTGCAACGTCCATGTGGCGCATAAATCGGAAGAAACCCATATCTTATTGTTACAGACGTCGGTAGTGTCGTTACCCATTCCGGCAAAGACTTCGTTATTGTGTGTTAAAGCAAAGCCGCCATACTGTGGCTCCGGTAACAGGGTTACGGCTTCCGGCGACATAGCCGGAGCGCCGTAAACGCGGACATCGGCTTTAACCGTATCGCCTTTCGACGGAGGCGAAAAAGTATGGTTAATCGTATCTCGTTTGCCGCCAACATAATAGATGCTGCTACCGTGTGAAAAACCGGTCATTAAATATGTTGTGTCGTTGAGCGTTATGGGCGAATTCCACAGATTTTGATACGCATTATATTGATAAACGTTAGGCAGTTGGTCTTCGGTATCATTAACGCCGCCCGACACATAAGCTCCGGCGCCGTATTTGATACATGTCGGCCATTTGATATTACCGCCGGGGAAGGACTTCATTTGCAGCCATTTATTCTCCGATATCGAAAAGCGCCATAAAGCGTCGCTATAAGTAACGCCGATATCGCCTCCGAGTACAAACAGATAGCCATCGACGGAGAAATAGCCCGAAGTGCCGGGCAGAGCCGATTCGACCGGAAATTGCGGTAGCGAAGTAATAAACACCGGTGGAGTAGTAAAGGAGATAACATCGCCGTAGGACGTGCCTTGTGAATTGGTTGCAAAAGCGCGGAAATAAACGGTTTGCCCGCCGCGAAGCGATTGTAACAGTCCGGTAAAGGAGTTGTTGGCAGCAACCGTCAGCGTTAATACAAAATCTGTTTTGGTCGGCGTCGGGTTAACGAGCGACCATACTATTCCCGCTTGGGTAACGGGAGCGCTGCCTTGGTCTATTAATGTGCCGACAACTGTTGCTTTGCCGTTTGCGATACTTGTTACGGAATCGGTTCTTACGGTCGGCACGTCGGTCTTAGTGTAAAACGATACTTCTTCGCCGTAAACTACAAACGCCGGTCCGAACTGTGTTCTGGCATACGGACGCGCAAAATATTGCCGTTGAGCTACCAAACCGGTAATAACGCCGTCGAAAGTGCCTTCGCCGACGCCGCATCTTACGGTATCGTCGTCGATTTCGGGAGCCGGTGATGTTGCCCAGCAAAAGCCTCGTTCTATGATTGTTACCGTAGTATCTCCCAACGCTGACGTTACGGATTCGAGTGTTACGTCGGTGAAACCGATTATTTTCTTCACCGTCGCGCCTACCGATGGCAACCCGTTGCGAGTTGTCATCGAATCGATATTTGTTGCTTCCGATAATCCGAATGTGTTTATAACAAACGCTTTAACATAATATTTGGTTGCAGGCGTCAAATCGTTCAGCGGGCATGAATAAATTGCCGTATCTTTCGGGCAATAGATAGTATCTATCGCTGTAAATTCCTTATTAAGAGACAAATATATGCCGCGTTTGATGATTGAGCCTTCGCCTGCGTCGGTAATTTTGCCGTTTAATGTTGCCGACGCCGCATAGATGCCGGTAGGAGGTAATGTTTCAACGACGCCAAGCCCGTTGAGAGTAGTAATAGAATCTACGGTTCCTTCAAATGTGCCGTAAGTATTTGTTACGAAGGCTTTTACGTAATATTTTGTTGCACTAAGCAAATTAGTCAAATTACAAATGTAAGTATCCGTATTATCGGTGCTTTCGGCGGTTAAAGCTCCCGTAAAGTCTTTGTTTACAGAATAATATACTCCGCGTGTGGTTATAGAGCCTTCTCCGGGTAAGATTATCGTTCCTCCTGTTTTGGCTGATGTGGCGTGAATATCCGACGGGGGAGTTGTTTCTACTACCCCTAAGCCGGGATTTGTCGAAATCGGCGGCAGGTCGATATAAACCGTACCGTAAGAGTTTGTAGCATACGCGCGTATATAATATAATGTATTATTGCTCAATCCTGTAATCGTAAGGCTGTAAGAGCCGATGCCTTTTCCTGTATCGGAAATTTTTGTGCTGTTGGCAATTGTGGGCGAGGGCGATGTGCCGTAGCAGAAACCACGGTCTGTTACAGGGGAGCCGTTTTCTTTATCTACTTTTGCCGTTACCTGTATTGAAGACGCCGTTTTGCCGTCAACCGTAGCGTCGGAAGCCATTACCGGCTCTCCTGCGCCTTTAAATCCTTGCTCCAAATCGTTTTCTTCGATGCATCCGATTATCAAGAGTGCCGAAAGAGCGTATGTTAAATAATATAATGTCCTCATAATCATTTCATTAAATATTAAAAGAAAACGCCTATACCGCCGTTGGCATAAACATATTTAAAATTATAGACGCTGCAACCGGCAGAGCAGTAAAAGGTTTTGCCGATACGTAGCGTTGCATCGATATCTGCGGCAATGCCGCTGTAAGACCAGTCTTTGTTTTTAGCCCAGAAAGCGGGTTTTAGTTGTGCTTCGGTAATGCCGACGGCGTTAAACTGAAACAGTGTTTCGTATTGCCACACTCCGCCGCCGACGGAAAGATACAGTTGTGGTAAAGCCTTTATAATCAGCCCTCCTGTCATGGCGTAGGCATTTGTTTTTTTATTACCGAGATAGTTGGGATAAGCGTCGTTAAGCCCTTCGATATTGCCGTTGAGGTCGCATATTTCGGTATATTTCATCGTTGACAGGTTTGTTGCGTATTTCGCATAAATGCCGATGGAGTTAAACACAATACCGGCTTTAAGTCCGACAGGCGTCAGCACCGAGCCGTTATATCCGAAAAAGAAGTTTGTTTTGGTTGTCCGAGCGGGCTTTTTTACTGTTTTGGTGTTCTTTTGTTCGTTGTTGCTTGTGTTTACCGAAGGTCGCTCTAATGCACGCAATTGATTTTGCCAGTAATTGGCTTTTGTCATGTCAACGCTTGTGCCGACCCCTTCGCGGTAGCAATAAACGAGTTTTTGCATACATACGGTATCTTTGCTGTCCATTGCTATATTTGTCAGGCAATCAAGGCCTTTATTCATTACAAGCCGCATTGATTGCCGCATCGATGAGTCTGCTACCCAAACGGTTATAAGTTGAATGATGCTGTAAGTGTCACACTTTGATACTCCCTCTTCGTAGTACAATTTTGCAGCGCCGTAGTCAAGACGCGACATTGCCTCATCGCCCGAACGGTTGTAATCGGTCTGTTTTTGAGCGGTGATGCCGACGCAAACGGTTATTAATAAAACAATTATAAAACTTACTTTTTTCATTAATAATATTCTTATAAGAGATTTCAAAATGCAAAGATACGACTTTTTTTTATAATATCCGATTTTTTTCAAAGGAACCTCGAAAAATTGTTTTTTCTTCGTTTTGCTCCTTGTTTTTTTCTTTCGTTAAAATGCTCATCTTGCTTCGCAATGACGAATGCTCTGTATGGCGGCGGTACCCAAAACCCTTGCAGTGGTTTTAAACCCTGCAAGCGGTTTGCAGAAAGCAGAAGGTACCACGTCATTATAAGCGGCGCAAACAAGTGTCGTCCCATGCGGGACTATTGTTGATATGATTGCTCTAACCGGAGACTAAAGTCACCGGTTAATAAAGTGTCGTCCCTGCGGGACTGCGTGGTACCTTCTGCTTTCTGCCTTCTGCTTTCTGCCTTCTGCTTTCTGCCTTCTGCTTTCTGCCTTCTGCTTTCTGCCTTCTGCTTTCTGC
>JAITHS010000291.1 GCA_031279875.1 Tannerella sp. | reverse complement strand
TGGACAATAGAGCATCGTTTGGTAACTCGTTTTAGAGAATTGAACAAAACACCAAATGCGACTTACCAAACTTTTGCGAGAGGAATAGAAAATGAAAATCCTGAAATTTGCGCCAATGTTATGATTTGCTTGATAAATATTGCATCGTATTTTCTGGCACGACAAATAAAAGCACTTGAAAAAGATTTTTTGGAAAATGGCGGCTTGAGAGAACGTATGACAAAAGCAAGAATTGAAAGTAGAAATAAAAAATAATATAATATTATGCCTGATTTTCAAATAATTATGCTTCCAACACTTAATATTTTTTAACAACACCATATAAAGATATGAACGATATAATTTTTGCACATCCGCTGTATTTGTACTTGCTGACGGGAATTATTCCGCTGATTGTGTGGTACATACTTAAACAGCGAAAAAAACAGGCGAGTATGCAGGTTTCTTCGATGCATGCTTTTGAAACACCTAAAGCACAGACTTTTAAAGTTTGGGCGCGGCATTTGCCGTTTGCGTTGAGGATGATTGCAGTGGCACTCATCATCATCATCCTTGCACGCCCGCAGTCAACGAGCAGTTGGGACGAGCGTAACACCGAAGGTATTGATATTATGCTTGTTATGGACATTTCAGGCAGTATGCTGGCGCAAGATTTAAAGCCCAACCGTTTGGAAGCAGCCAAAAACGTCGCCATGTCGTTTATCAACGGGCGACCGAACGACAACATCGGGTTAGTGATTTTTGCCGCAGAGAGTTTCACGCAATGCCCGCTCACGACCGACCATGCTGTGTTAATCAACCTTTTCAAAGACATCCAAAGCGCTCAACAAACGGGTATCGACGATGGCACCGCTATCGGCATAGGTCTTGGAAATGCCGTAAACCGGATCAAAGACAGCAAAGCAATTTCGCGTGTAATCATCTTACTGACAGACGGTTCAAACAATCGCGGCGAGATTACCCCCGTTATGGCGTCGGAGATTGCCCGCACGTTCGGTATCCGCGTCTATACAATCGGCGTCGGCACGAGAGGCGAGGCGCCGTATCCTTTCCAAACGCCATACGGCATTCAGACCCAGATGGTTCCCGTTGACATCAACGAAGACGACCTCAAACAGATTGCCTCTACGACAGGCGGTCAGTACTTCCGTGCTACCGACAACACAAGCCTCAAAGCCATCTACGAAGAGATCGACAAGATGGAGAAAACCAAAATCAGCGTTCAGCAGTACAGCAAGAAACAGGAAGAGTATAAACATTTTGCGCTGTGGCTTTTTGCTGTCCTTTTGCTCGAACTTCTGCTCCGAAACACATTATTAAGAAATATCCCATAAAGTTATGTTTAGATTTGCAAATCCCGAATATCTATGGCTGTTATTAGCAATACCTTTCTTAACAGCATTTTACGCATGGTTTGCGGCAGTGCGTCGCAAGGCTCTGAAACGCTACGGCGCACCGTCGTTGCTCGCTACGCTAATGCCCGAAGTTTCCGTTAAACGACGCGGAATGAAGTATTTTATGTTATTGGCGGGCTTGACGGCGGTCGTCTTCGTGATAGCCGGGCCGCAGTTCGGTTCCAAACTCGAAACAGTTAAACGTCAAGGTATTGAGGTGATGATATGCCTTGATGTGTCGAACTCGATGCTTGCCGAAGACATATCGCCTAACCGCCTCGAAAAGGCCAAACAGATGCTTTCCCGCCTGACCGACGACCTCAACAACGACAAGTTAGGGTTGATAGTTTTTGCCGGCGAGGCTTTCACCCAACTGCCGATCACGTCCGACTACATTTCGGCAAAAATGTTTATGCCCTCTATCAGCCCTTCGATGGTTTCGACGCAAGGCACGGCTATCGGCTCGGCCATTGAGCTTGCCATGCGCTCGTTTACGCCCAATGAGGAGACCTCGAAAGCCATTATCATCATCACCGACGGCGAAAACCATGAAGGAGATGCCGTTCAAATAGCCGCCGCTTCTGCCGAGAAAGGCGTGAAAATCAACGTTGTAGGCATTGGGCTTCCCAAAGGCGCACCTATACCGGTAGGCATCGGCAGCGACTTTCTGAAAGACAACTCCGGCAATGTAGTCATAACGCAGATGAACGAGCAGATGTGTCAGGACATAGCGCAGGCAGGGCAAGGAATGTATGTCCGTGCCGACAACACCAACTCCGCCCTCAAAGCCCTTCAAGGCGAATTGAGCAAGATGTCGAAATCGGAAGTCGAAAGCCAAGTCTATTCCGACTACGACGAGCAATTCCCCGTTTTGGCATGGATAGCGTTGATAATTATCGTATTAGAGTTCTTTATCCTCGAAAGAAAGAACCGTCTGTTCAGAAATGTTAAACTGTTTTCATGACAACAAAATACTGTTTTCATGACGGCAAATATTTACAACAAAATAATTATGAATAAAATATTATTAATCACATTATCGGCAATAATCGCCGCGACAACCGTTACTGCGCAAAAGGCGGAGCGAAGCAATGTTCGTGCGGGTAACAAGTTTTATAACAATGGATACGAGTTTTTCAAGAAAGATACCGCCTTGCTGTCGGCCTATATCCCTGACGACGATACACTCAAAGCGCAGGAGTTTTTCAACAAAGCAGAGATAGCCTATCGCAAGGGTATAGAAGTCAATCCCCGCTCTACGGAAGGCATTTACAACCTCGCCAACGTGCTATACCGTCAGGGTAAATACCCCGAAGCCATTGAGCAATATAAACTTATGGCAGGTCAGGGGCAGCGGATGATTGACGACGATCCCGATAATATTGTCCGCCTCGCACAAGTGTTTCATAATGAAGGTAATGTATGTATGAAAAGTCAAGACTATCAGAAGAGTATCGAGACATACAAGCAGTCTCTTCGCCTGAATCCGTCGGACGACGAAACGCGCTACAACCTTGCCCTCGCACAAAAGCTTCTTGCACAGCAACAACAGCAACAACAGCAAGACCAACAGCAAGATAAGGACAACAAAGAAGAGCAGCAAGACCAAAAACAAGATCAGCAGCAAGACCAAAAACAGCAAGACCAACAGCAACAACAGCAGCAGCAAGACAAGCAACAACAAACGCAAGACCAACAGCAACAAAACGAGCAGTTGAACCGCGATAATGCCCAGCAAATGCTTGACGCCCTTTTGCAGGACGAAAAAGACACGCAGGAAAAGGTCAAGAAAATCCAACAACAGAAATTACCTGCCCAGCCGAAATCCGGCAAAAGATGGTAGTTAACAAACCCTTGCAGTGGTTGGAAACCCTGCAAGTGGTTTGTGGGAGTTGAGAGTTGAGAGTTGACTTGCAGGGTTTTCAACCACTGCAAGGTGGGGTGTAAAAAATATTCAGAACCTCGCAGACTACAATATTTAAAATGCAAAGGTAATACTTTTTTACAAATAACCATTATAAGTTATTTTTTTCGCGTTCCTAACCACTAATCTTGTCTATCCGTTCTTGGTGTCGGCCGCCTTCGAAGGGGGTGGCGAGCCAGACGTCAATCATGGCGACGGCTTCGGCGGTAGTAACAAAACGGGCGGGCAAAACAAGTATGTTGGCTTTGTTGTGAGACCCTACAAGGCGCGCTACCTCGACATTCCACGCTAAACCGGCGCGGATTGTCGGGTATTTGTTGAGCGTCATCGCCATACCGTTGCCGGTACCGCAGATGGCTATGCCCATATCCAAATCTTTGCTTGATATGGCATCGGCAAGGAGGCGGGCATAGTCGGGGTAGTCGCAACGGTCGGGCGATGTTGTGCCGAAGTCTCGGTATTGAATATTTCGTGCTTCGAGATGCTTTTTGACGGCTTCTTTGAGTTCGTAGCCGGCATGGTCGCTCGTCAAGCCTATTGTTTGATTTGAAAAATTCATTTTAATAAAGACGATACTTGTTGATAAACATTCGCGCCGGTGAAGCCGAGTTTTTCGTCGAGTACTTTGTAGGGGGCTGAAAATCCGAAGCTTGGCATGCCGTGGATATAACCGTTGTCGCCTACTAATCCGAGCAAAGTAACGGGCAAACCTGATGTCATGCCGTAACGTTTCACGCCGTGAGGCAGGATACTTTCCTGATATTCTATCGGTTGATTACGGAACAATCCTTCCGACGGAACGGATATTATGCGTACTTTGATACCGTCGGCTTTCAACAGTGCCGCACCTTCAACGAGCGTTGCGACTTCCGAACCAGAAGCTATTAAGATTACATCGGGATTATCGTCCGAGCCGCCCACGATGTAAGCGCCTTTTGACATCATAGAATAGTCGGCGCTGCCTGCGGGCAAGTTTTTGATGTTCTGACGCGATAGTATGAGAGCGCTCGGAGTATTAACATTTTCGAGTGCCAAACGCCATGCGGCAGTCGTTTCTTCGGCATCGGCGGGACGCAAAACGAGCATGGAATTATCGCCGTGATGGTTTTTGAGTTTCTCCATCAAACGTATCTGGGCTTCCTGCTCAACGGGTTCGTGAGTAGGGCCGTCTTCGCCTACACGGAAAGCGTCATGTGTCCAGATAAACTTGACGGGCTGTTGCATCAGCGCTGCCATGCGGACGGCCGGTTTCATGTAGTCGGAAAAGACAAAAAACGTGCCGCAAGCCGATACTACACCGCCGTGTAGCGACATACCGATACAGATACAGGCCATCGTTAGTTCGGAAACGCCGGCTTGGAAGAATGCGCCGCTGAAATCGCCGTTTTTGAAAGCATGTGTTTTTTTGAGGAAACCGTCGGTTTTGTCGGAGTTTGACAAGTCGGCTGAGGCTACAATCATGTTCTCGACCTGTGTTGCAAGGGCGCTAAGCACTGTTGCCGAAGCTCCGCGCGTCGCTGCATCGGGCTTTTGAACTATTGCCGACCAGTCAACTGAGGGGGCTTTGCCGGAGAAAAACGCTTCATATTTGTTGGCAAGAGCAGGATTTGCCTTTGCCCATGCGTCGAATGCGGCATATCTTGCGGCGACGACAGACTTCAATTCTTCTGCGCGGGCGGCATATAATTGCTTCACTTCGGGGAAGATAACAAACGGGTCGTCGGGATTGCCGCCGAGATTTTTGATTGTGTTGATATAAGCATCGCCGCCGAGAGGTGCGCCGTGCGTGGCGCAGTTGTTTTCGTAACTGCTGCCGTCGCCTTTGAGAGCGCCTTTGCCCATGACCGTTTTGCCGATTATGAGCGTAGGACGGGCGTCTTCGGCTTTGGCGTCGTTGAGGGCGGAGCGGATGGCTTCAACGTCGTTGCCGTTGATTTCCAACACATTCCAATTCCAAGAGCGATATTTAGCCGCAACGTCTTCGTTTGTAACTTCGTCGGTTTCGGTTGATAACTGTATTCCGTTTGAATCATAAAACATGATGAGATTGTCTAATCCCAGTGTTCCTGCTACGCGCCCTGCACCTTGCGATATTTCTTCCTGAACTCCACCGTCGGAGATGTAGGCATATATCGTTTGGTTCATTACATCGCCGAAGCGTGCTTTGAGAAACTTGGCGGCTATGGCAGCGCCGACAGCGTAAGTATGTCCCTGACCGAGCGGGCCGGAAGTGTTTTCGATGCCGCGCATCAGATCTACTTCGGGATGTCCGGGCGTTGGGCTGTCCCATTGTCGAAACTGCGACAGTTCGGCGGTCGTAAACTTATCCGCCAAAGCCAGCACCGAATAGAGCATCGGCGACATGTGCCCCGGATCGAGGAAGAAACGGTCGCGTCCTTCCCAGCGAGGATTTGCGGGGTCATAAATTAAAAACTCGGAGTAAAGCGTGTTGATAAAATCGGCTCCTCCCATTGCGCCTCCCGGATGACCGGAATTGGCTTTTTCTACCATCGCTGCGGCGAGTATCCTGATGTTGTCGGCCGCGCGGTTCATGATGTTTGTTTTCATATTATATTAATTACAATTCTCTTTAATAAGTTTTTCTGCCACAGTGTCGCCTAACTCTTTGGCTTTACGTAGATTTATGCAGCCGTCCTGTTTTTTATCCATACGGACAAGCACAATTCCGAGCAGCCGGTATGCGGAAGCAAATTCGGGATCGAGGGCGATTGATTTTGAAGCCGCTTCCTGCGCATTGGGCAAGTCTTTAAGTCGCAGTAGCACAGACGCTTTCTCGGCATAATAAACGGCATTTTTTCCGTCTGCTTCCATGATTGCCTTGTCAATGTCTTTCAATGCGCCTTCGAGGTCGTTGCTGCGAAATTTTGCCTGCTCGCGAAGATAATAAAAAGCGTCATTGACTTTGCCTTCTACCAGCAAATAATAGCGGTCGTAGTCTTTGATAATTTGGTCATATAGCGCCATAGTTGTTTTAAGATCAATATTTTCAAGCAGATAAGCAGCGGCTTCGGCGGCAGGCGCTTTGGATACGGCACTATCTAATAGCGAAACAATCTCAAACGGATTGACGCCATTGAGTTGCTGTTTGCTTTTGGCGGCAAGATAAAACGATGAGCCGGAAGCCAAAGGTGTTTGATTTACAACCGAATACGCTTCCGCCGCCTTATTATAATCTTTGTTATAAAATGCTATATCTCCTTTAAGAAGATGATATTCGGGCAAATCATTTTCTTTGATAGCTTTAGATACCTCATCTGCCGCTGTTTGAAGAGTAAAATTCTTGTAATTGAGCGTCGAATCGGTTGTTATGGCGCCGAAAATCAGTTTTGCGGTGTTATACTCCTTTTCACCTTTCTTTTTGGTTATTTTGGCAGCCTTGTCGGCATCTGCAAATGCGAGATCGATATAGTGGTAGCGGTCGTTGCCGTAAGATGCTGCAAGTTCTTTATTATTAGAGATATAATGATTGGCGCGTGTAAGATATCCGTCGGCATCGTCAGGGAAGGTGGCAATAAAATCGTTCAGCGTTTCGAGATAAGTTGCGGCGTCTTGCGAAGAAGTGCTGATAAGCAATGCCAAATGTGCTTCACCGACGTCTGTAGGCCAGTTTTTGCGGATGCCGATATCGGAGTATGTGCGTTTAAACAGGTCGGTAGCCGTAAGTTGAATGTCAAGTATGTAATCGATTGATACTCCGTAAGTTTTGCCTTTACCGGAAGCGTCCTGCTGCGATATGGCAAAAACACCGCCGTCTTCGTCGAGCAAGGGATAGCCTTCACACGAAACATGAAGCGGCATATCTATCTTATAATAACTGTAAATGCCTGATTGTTTGGTTATTTCTGCTATCGTGCCTTTCGACATTGTCGGTTGCTCTTTCGATGGCGGGATAATGGCGACATTGCCGGTAAAGGGCGCTTTTTTTACTTTCTCAATGAAAGGTGTTTTCTTCGGCACGGCTACTTTGAAACTTATCACGTCATACATTTCGTCGGCGCCAAGTATCTTGATAACAGCGAATTGCCTGCCGTCGTCGGTCAAAACGGAAGCCTTAACTGCATTCCTGAAAGGGGCATAAGGCGCTATCGCTACTCCGTCGTCGCCGACAAAAAAGCCCGAAGCGGTTTTCGTAACGCCTTCTTTAGTAGTCGTTTCCAATTTGAAAACGGCTTTCTCTACTTTGCCGATCCATTTCGGCGGCTTCGTTTGTGCTGATACCGTAAATATCAGAAATATAGACGGTAATAAAATAAAATATCTTTTCATAAATACATAAAAATTTGTATGAAAGAGGGTACAAAAGTAATAATTTTTTTTGGTTATATGCTTTTTTTGATAAAAAATGTGTACTTTTGCGTTTTCTTATAAAAGATGAAAACGATTGAACCGACATTAGACCTGAACCGGCGCTATTCTTACGCTGACTATCTGACATGGCTCGACGATAAGCGCCGCGAACTTATTGACGGGGCTATCAGGATGCTTTTCCCTGCACCAAGAGAATCGCATGTGCGTACAAGCGGTAAATTACATAATAGACTTTTTAATTATATTGATAGTAATAAAGGAAATTGTAGAGTTTACTATGCGCCTTTTGATGTGCGTTTGCCAAAAAACGGCGAATGCGACGACAACGATATTTATACCGTCGTACAACCCGATATTTGTGTTGTTTGCGACTTGTCGAAGATTGACGAGCGTGGCTGTCTGGGCGCCCCCGATATGATTGTGGAGATAATTTCACCATCAACACGTCGCTACGATTACGGAGTAAAATATAACCTCTATGAGCGTTCGGGAATTAAGGAATATTGGGTTGTGGAGCCGGAAGCAAAAAATGTTACCGTTTTTACGCTTCATGAAAACGGGCTGTATGACGATGGTACGGTCTATGAAAAGAATGCTCAAATACCCGTTATGTGCCTGCCCGGGCTGACAATTGAGTTGCAGGATTTGTTTGAATTAAATACGTAATATCAATATGAAAAGCGATGAAATTAAAGCCTTGTTTACAAAGTTTGAATGCGCTGCCGTCGATGTGGAAGGCGTAGAATGTTGGAGTGCAAGAGAATTACAAATATTATTAGGTTATACTCAATGGCGTAACTTTTTAAATATCATCGACAAAGCCAAAGAAGCCTGTAAAAATGCAGGAGAAAGTGTGCCTTATCATTTTGCTGACGTCAGCAAGGTGATAGAAGCCGGTAAAGGCGCTCAACATCAGATAGATGACATACTTTTCACGCGCTACGCCTGCTATCTTGTTGCACAAAACGGGGATAGCCGAAAAGAGCAAATTGCTTTTGCTCAGAACTATTTCGCCGTGCAAACGCGACGCGCTGAAATCATCGAACAGCGAATTTTGGACTACGAGCGAGTAAAAGCCCGCGCCAAATTAGCTGAAACTGAAAAAATGCTGTCGGGTGTTCTATATGAGCGCGGAGTGAACGACAAAGATTTTGCAATTATCCGCTCCAAAGGCGATCAAGCCCTTTTTCGGCTAAACACTTTCTTTCTGAAAAGAAAACTTGGAGTTCCCGACTATCGTCCTGTTGCCGATTTTCTACCAACTGTCAGTCTAAAAGCAAAAGATTTGGCCGCTGAAATGACTTCGGTAAACGTACAGTCAAAAGACCTAAAAGGAGTAAAACCGATTGAAACAGAGCATGTTGATAATAATGCCGCAGTGCGCAAAATGCTTTTGGAACGAGGTATTATTCCCGAACAACTGCCTCCGGTCGAAGATGTTAAGAAAGTAGAACGCAAACTTAAAAACGACGAAAAAAAAGCATTGAAAAATAAATAGTTATTAATTTTAAATTATTAAAAAAATATGTCATTATTATCAATAACATGGACGTTAGACCCTGCGATTTTTACTGTCGGCTCGCGTGAGATACGATGGTACGGCCTGATGTTTATAATCGGGTTTTGGGTTGGTTATAAGATAGTTAAGAAGATGTGGATACGCGAAAAAGTTGATCTCGCATGGATTGACCCATTGCTCTACTATACCATTTTCGGCACGCTAATAGGGGCGCGTTTGGGGCATTGTTTTTTCTACGATCCGGCTCATTATTGGGCTAATCCGATAGATATTATCAAAGTTTGGGAAGGCGGACTGGCAAGTCACGGCGGCGTTATCGGCATCATTATCGCGGTTTGGATTTATTCACGCAAGGTAAGTCACAAATCAATGCTTTGGACTTTCGACAAATTAGTTACGCCGACAGGATTGGTGGCGGCTCTGATTCGCATCGGAAATCTCTGTAACCATGAGGTTTACGGCAATCCGACCGATTTGCCGTGGGGATTCAGGTTTGTTGAAAATCTTCGTGCTTGGCGTCAAGGTGCGGAACCGGCTTTTTCCGCTCCGTCACACCCGACGCAGATTTACGAAGCTATTGCCTACCTGCTGATTTTTGCTCTCTGTATGTGGCTTTATTTCAAGAAAAACGCTTGGAAGCGCGAAGGGCTGATATTCGGCGTTTTCCTTGCGTTACTGTTTACGGCACGGTTTTTTATTGAATATATAAAAAATGTGCAGGACAAGTTTGAGGACGACATGTTCCTCAAAATGGGACAGATATTGAGTATTCCGTTTATACTGATGGGGATATGGTTTATCGTGCGGGCGATGCGAAAGAAAGCATCTTGATAGCATGCAAACAATATGCAAACGAATATGCAAACAATATGCAAACGAATATTTTACATTTAGTTTACAATGAGACAATTAAAAGATAACATTTTCTACGTTGGAGTTAACGACCGCGACAAACGGCTTTTTGAAAACCTCTGGTCGCTGCCTTACGGAGTGTCGTACAATTCGTACCTCATAAACGACAAACAAACAGCGCTGATTGATACCGTTGATGTGGCTTTTACAAACGTTTTTCTCGCCAAAGTAGAAGATGCGCTCAACGGAAAGGCGCTCGACTATCTGATAGTCAATCATGTAGAGCCGGATCATTCGGGAAGTATCGCCATGTTGCGAAACAAATATCCCAACGTCAAAATAGTAGGTAACAAACTGACATTCGGCATGTTAGCAGGCTATTACGGAATAACCGACGGCTTGTTGGAAGTCAAAGACGGCGATACACTGGCTCTCGGCGCTCACAAGTTGAAGTTTTATACAGCGCCGATGGTTCACTGGCCGGAAGTGATGTTTGCTTACGACGAGACCGACATGATTCTATTTTCCGCCGACGCTTTCGGTACTTATGGCGCCCTCGACGGCGGAGTGATTGATACAGAGATGAATACCGAACGCTATTGGGATGAGATGAAACGCTATTACTCAAACATCGTCGGCAAATACGGAGCGCCCGTTCAAAAAGCATTGCAGAAACTTGCAGGCATTGATATTAAGATGATTGCGCCCACTCACGGACCTGTGTGGACGGAACATCGCGACGAAGCAATAGCAATCTACGACCGTATGAGCCGCTACGAAGGCATTGAGGGCGTTACGATTGTTTATGGCAGCATGTACGGACATACTGCGCAGATGGCTGAAACTATCGCCGAAGGGCTGTGCGATGTCGGTGTTCGCAACATCGCCATCCATAACGCCAGCCGCAGCAACGCATCTTATATTCTTCGGGATATATTTGAATATAAGGGAGTTATTATCGGCAGCCCGACATACAGCAACCAACTGTTTCCCGAAATTGATTCGCTGCTGACACGGCTCGAACTGCGCGAAATAAAAAACCGCGTCTATGCCTGCTTCGGCTCGTTCACGTGGGCAGGCGCGGCAGTAAAACGCCTCACCGCTTTCGGCGAAAAAATGAAATGGGAAACCGTCATCCCCCCCGTCGAACAGAAGCAAAACCTCTTCGAATACGAGGCGTGTCGGGCGTTAGGGGCGGCAGTAGGTCAAAAGGTTAAGGGATAATGGTGTCAGTTACCTGATATAAACTCGTCTAATTCGCGGCGCTCTTTCTTAGTGGGGCGTCCGAGACCTTTGGCACGGTCAACAAAGCCTGATACTTTGTTCATTTCAAGTATTTCCAATTGTTCGGCAGGAGTAATGTCTTCGATGTAGTTTGGCACGAGTTGAGCGCCGAGACGGTTCTCGGTTACGTCAAGCACGCGATAAGTGTATGTAATGGGTGGTTTGCGAACATTTATAACGTCGCCCGGCTGTATCATACGCGACGGTTTGACGTTGACGCCTGCGATAGAAATACGGTTTTTCTTGCATTCTTCGGTCGCCAGCGAACGTGTCTTGTAGAGACGTACCGCCCACAGAAATTTGTCGATTCTTACTTCGTTCATAATTAGTTATTATACCGATTCATCGTCGCGTCAACGCCTTGCAAGCAGAAACTGCGTACCATCTCGGCGGCTGTCTTGACTTTTTCGGGCAATGCTGCTTCCTCGTCGTCCTTAAAACGGC
>JAITHS010000283.1 GCA_031279875.1 Tannerella sp. | reverse complement strand
CTGGAAAACGCCGTTTTTCTGGAACTGCTTCGACGCGGTTATAAAATATGGACGGGTACGCTACGCAATGCCGAAGTCGATTTTGTGGTAAAAAACCGGCGTGGCGACGTGGAATATTATCAGGTTGCGTGGAATATAGCCGACGAAACAACCGCCGAACGAGAGTTTCACCCTTTGGAAACAATCAAAGACAATTATCCGAAATATTTGCTTACCGCAGAATCTTTTCCGCAGAGCCGCAACGGTATCATACACCTGAATGTTTTCGAATGGATGCTACATTATTAAGAATTAAGCAAAATTTCAAACAACCCTAATCCACCACCGAAGATATAACGGCGTCGCCGGTAACGTTTACGGCGGTGCGTATCATGTCTAACGGACGGTCGATGCCAAGTATCAGTGCCAAGCCTTCGGGAGGGATGCCTACCGCTGTCAGTACTATTGTCAGTATCACGAAACTGCCGCCCGGAATGGCCGGAGTGCCGATTGACGATATTACTGCCATGCCGATAATTGTCAATAACTGCCCTATATTCAGGTCGATACCCAGCACTTGGGCTATAAACAGCACAGCGATAGTTTGATAGCAACTCGTTCCGTCCATATTAATAGTAGTACCTATCGGCAAGATAAACGACGACGTTTCTTCCGATACGCCGAGATGTTTCTTTACTACGTTCATCGTTAACGGCAGTGTTGCGGCGCTACTGCTGGTAGTGAAAGCAAACAACTGAACAGGATACATTACCTTAATGAATTTCTTTACTTTTATTTTCGTAAAGAAGTGAACTACAAGCGGATAGAATATTGTAATCATCGTCAGCAGAGCGACGGCAACGGTAACGGCATATAATCCGAGTGCCGAAAATATACTCGCATCGCCTTGATAATCGGTTATTATTCCCGACATCAGGGCGGCGACGCCGTAGGGTGCAAAACGTATTATATAATCTACCATCCGGAGAATTATATCGTTAAGACCGTCAAAAAAATTGGTAACGGATTTGATTTTCTCATTCTTAATCGACAGCGCGGCGAGACCGAAAAAGAGCGCAAAAAAGATAACTTGCAGCATCTGCGAGTTCTTCGACGCGGCGCCGACTATATTGTCGGGAACTATATCTTCGATAAAAGCAAGCGGCCCTTTTTGTTTTGTTTCAAGGGCAGTAGCCTTTTTTTCCGCTGCCGCTTCGCGATATTGCGCCTCTATGTGAGCCACTTTCTCTTTGTCAACTAATTTGCCCGGCTTAACAAGTAATCCGGCCGACAGCCCTACCGAGACTGCGATAATTGATGTTAAGCAATAGAATATAAGCGCTTTAACGCCTATTCGGGAAAACGAACGGATGTCTTTCAGCCCGATAAGTCCTTTGATGAGAGTAACAAACACGAGCGGGATGGCAATAAGTTGCAACAGACGGATAAACAACCGTCCGAAAGGATACATCCAGTCGTCAATAAACCATTTGGCGTCGAGTTTTAACGCAATAATTCCTATCATTATTCCCGCTGCCATCCCGATAAGGATTTGGAGATATAGCGGAAATGAACGTTTCTTTTTTGTTTTCATTTGTATCATTTCCCGCCCGCTATGACGCATTCTATTGTTTTCAAATCTTTATCTGCCGACGACAAACCATACATTATTATATATGTGCCTTTGCGGACTTCAAACGTTTGTGTTGCGTCGTTAAACGACCGAAAAGCTTCGGGTTCGAGCAGTATCTCGGTTTTGACCGTCTCGCCTGCTTTCAGATGAACGCGCGAAAATCCTTTGAGCGCTTTCAACGGCGCATCAGGGTCGTTAGGATTTTTAACATATACTTGAATAACTTCGTCGCCGTCGAACGTTCCTGTGTTTGTAAGCGGTACGGTTATTGTAACATTGTCGTTATCAGTGATTTCGGAAGCCGACAGCGTTGCATCGCCAACTTTGAACGACGAATAACTCAACCCGTATCCGAAATGATACAGCGGTTCTTCGGTCATGTAGCGATATGTGCGTCCTTTCATGTTATAATCTTCAAAATCAGGCAGTTGAGAGGTTGATTTATAGAACGTTATCGGCAGTTTGCCCGACGGATTGCAGTCGCCGAAAAGGATGTCGGCAACGGCTGTACCGGCTTGCTGACCGCCATACCAGGCGTTGAGGATGGCGTCGATGTTATCGTTTTCCCATGTCAGGGCGAGGGCGCTGCCGGTGCAGACTATTAAAATGACGGGTTTAGAGGTGGTTTTCAGCGCTTTAAGCATATCTCGTTGAACGGCAGGCAGTTCGATGTCGGTACGGTCGCCGCGTTTAAAGCCGGGTATCTCGACGGGCATCTCTTCGCCCTCAACGCGCGGTGAGAGACCGCCGACAAATATTATCGCATCGGCGTCTTTAACTTTTGCAGCTATCGAGGCAGGCTCTGTTGCGCTTACATAACCGGCTGATATTTCGAGAAATGCGCCGCCTTTGCTTTGAAGATATTCGATTTTGAAAGGGTATTTCGTGCCTTTAACGGCGTCGAATGTGTATTCTCGCCTGTTTGACGACCCGTCGTAGCTCCATTTGTCGATAACTTTTTCGGCGCCTGCAAATAACCTCACTCCGTCGTCGGCGCTCAATGAAACAGTTATTTTGCCGCTTATCGGCGATTCAAATTCGCCTGTAAAACGGGCTGTGAAGTCGGTCAAATTGACATTCGGCGCAAACTGGGTGTTACCGTCGGCGTTATAATTAAATTGAGTAGTAATACCCTTATAAACAGGCTCTCCCGCAAAATCAACATTGTTGTAATATTCTACGCTCAATCCTTTTTGAGAGCCGGAAACGAAACTGCCGGAAAGGTCGTTAAACAATGTATTGTCGGTCAGATTACAGCCTTGTACGTATGTGATATTTGCTTCCGGCAATTTGTTGCGGATACCTTCGAGAATTGTTACGGTATGCGTCGGAAAACCGTTATAATTAGCCCACAACATTGTCGAATCGTCGGCATTAGGACCTACAACGGCAATGTTTTTTATCTCTTTCGATAGCGGCAGCGTACCGGATGCGTTTTTAAGCAGCACCATACTCTTTTGAGCCATTTCAAGGGCATAGTTGACATGCTCTTCACATTCAACTATGCTGTAAGGCGTTGAAGCGTATGGCACGATATTGTCGGGGTCAAACATACCAAGCTCAATACGTCCGCGAAAAAGCCGTATGAGCGATATATTAAGTTCTTCTTCTTTGATGAGGCCTTTATTAACAGCCTCAATCAGAGCTTTATACGACCCGCCGCACTCTACGTCCGTACTGTGTCTCACGGCGTCAACAGAAGCTGTTGCGGCATCGGCATGTGTCTCGTGGCGGTTTTTACGCCAGAAATCGTCGATTGCGCCGCAGTCGGATACGACGATGTTGTCGTAGCCCCATCTGTTGCGCAAAATATCCGTAAGCAAAGGGTCGCTGCCGCAGCAAGGTTGCCCCTCGTAACGGTTGTAGGCGCACATTACTTCCTGAACGTTGC
>JAITHS010000270.1 GCA_031279875.1 Tannerella sp. | reverse complement strand
AATACCGTTTTCATGGCTACGGTAGCGTTTTTTGCATCCTATTACGTCCTTACACCGACTTTCGGCAACACCGCCCTGTGGTTTTCTTTCATTATCTGGCTGCTAATGAGAGGAATACTCCTCTATTTTGGCTCGCATAAACTTGATGCGGATTGGATTATTGATAAAGTTTACAAAAAATTAACATGATGATTTTGCAAAAAACAAAATAAAATAATACTTTTGCAGTTTGAAAACCAACAAATGCTTTATGAATAATTCTAGAAATACGTCTCCGCACGTCAGCAAGAACGTCGAGGGAGAGGCAGACAAAGGAATCTTGAAAACGGCGGATGATAATTTTATTAACAAAAAATTTATCAGCTGTGCAATTTTATCTATGATTTTGTTTTTTATTGCTTCTTACTTTATCAGACCGGACGAAACCATAATATCTCACTTATTCGGTTCGTTATTTTTTGCAATCTTATTTGCGACAAGTATGATATCTCTTGAAAAAAAGATGCGCGCTATTCTGCTTGACAAAGACATTTACATGAATGACAAAATTATTAGCAAAGGATTGATGAACTGTCAAAAAGGCATAATGTCGGAAGGAGGAGCAGGATATCTTCTCAATGACAGATTCGTATTTCATCCTCATAAATTAAATTTATCAACTAAAGACCGGATTTTTTTATTGTCTGAAATCGAACGAATACAGCCTTATAAGGTTATTCCTCTCTTTAGCAGCGGATTAAAGATTGTTTTGAAATCAGGTAAAGAGGAAAAATTTGTTCTTGACAGGAATGATGCATTATATAAAAAACTGTTACAGACAAACCGATAATTGCCGGAGCCGACCTTGAAGCGGAGTTTTTTACCTGAAAACGATAACGTTTTGTCGGGTGTTACAGGCGTTCCGAAATCGGTAACGGTAGTTATATCGTCGGTCGGTAAGACAATTTCGGCGTCGGTATTTGGGGGAATTGTCGCTTCGAGAGAGTATTTGCCGTCGGGAGTGAGGCTCCATGCGCAGCGGATTGTGCCGTAGGGCGATTCGTATGAAGTACAAGCGTTGGTAACATCGCCGACGATTTGCGGGTCAATAACGATATGTCGGAAAGCAGATGAGCCGGAAGCCTGCCTAATGCCGCCCAGACCGCTGTATAGCCATTCCATCAAATGTCCGAGCATGAAATGGTTGTTTGAAACGAAACCGTAAGCCTGCCACGATTCGGTGAGCGCCGTTGCGCCGTGTGCCAGCATCCAGCCGTAGCCCGGCACGTCATAGCGAGTGTTCATGTCGTAAATCACGTCCGAGCGACCGCTTTCTTCCAATGCGCGAAGCACATAGCGATAGCCTACATCGCCCGCCGTCAAAGCGTTGCCGCGACTTTGAATATCGTCGATAAGATTTTTAAGCAGTTTAGACCGCGAAACGTCGTCAACCAAACCCATATACAGCGCCATAGCATTGGCCGTTTGGCTGTTACGCTCAATGACACCAGTCGAAACGTCGTAGAATTTTCGCACGAAAGCATCTTTTATTTCAGACGCAAGTGTTTGATATTTTGCGGCGTCCTGCGTTTTACCAAGCAAGGAGGCTATCTGCTGCATAACAGTTACATCGTAATAGTATATCGCTGTGGCGCTCAGAGCATTCGACGTCAGTTGAGCATATCCCGGTCTTTTCGGCCCGATGTCGAACCAGTCGCCGAGACCATACGCAACGATGTGATTTTCTGCCCTTGACGTCAGATAGTCGAGATATTTTTGCATCGCCGGATAATATTCTTCTAACAATCGCCGGTCGCCATACCATTGATAAATGTACCATGGGCTGATGATAAACGAGCTTCCCCATTCGGGCGTATCTTCAAAACCATTGGCAAAGCGTACGTATTCGGGCGCTATTGTTGGAATACAGCCGTTGTCGCGTTGTGAGAGCAACATGTCGTTCATAATTTTGGGATACAGCCGCGCAAGGTTATAACGGTATTGTAACGAAAACTGCATCAGATGAGCCTGTTCGAGCCAGCCGAGTTTTTCGCGGTGAGGACAGTCGGTCAGCACGCTCGCCATATTGCTGCGAATAGCCCAGTCGATAAGTGTATGTATCTGATTGAAAATTGGTTTGGAGCAAACAAAAGAACCTGTTTCAGGCGCCGAGTTGCAGGTATGAAGACTTTGAAGCGACATTATCTTCGGCAAAGCGTCATGATTTTCAGCACCTTGCGGCACAGCGCCTTCGACTTGGACGTAACGAAAGCCATAGTAAGTAAATTGAGGTTGCCATGTTTCTGTTTCACCGCTGCCGGACGCAGTATAGTTAAACTCAAACGGCTGTCCTGTCGCGCTTTGATTGACAGTGCTGTCGGGGTTGAGTAATTCTGCGGGTCGAAACGTTATTTTCTTGCCTTCGGCAGATTGCAACGACACATTTATAATGCCGGAAGCGTTTTGTCCGAAGTCGTATATCCAAAATCCTTTGCTGTTTTTGAAAATTTTTACCGGCTGTAATGAAGAATGAACGGTCAGCGGCGTAGCTCTCATCGATTTGAGTACAATGTTATTATCGGCAACGACAGGCTTTTGCATGTTCTTTTCTTCCATTCGGCCATGTTGCTCGCGTCGCGCGTCGTAATCTTCTCCGCCAAAAATACTGGAAAAAGTAATCGGACTTTCGGTTACGCGCCACGAAGCATCAGATACGATTTCTTCCGTTTTACCGTCTTCAAATTCAAGTCGCAGCAGCATTTTCATTTTAGGGGCGCCAAACGATGATACGAGTTTCAGATAACGCTCTTTCGGCATGTTGTAGAACCCGTTACCGAGCATAATACAGAGCGCGTTCTCTCCCTGTTTGAGTTTGTCGGTGATGTCGAATGAAACATACAACGCCTGCTTGTCGTATTTCGTCCAGCCGGCGTCAAGAAAGTGATTTCCCACCTTGTTACCGTTTAGAAACAGGTCAAAATGACCTACTCCGGCGATATACGCAACGGCGCTTTTGAGCTCTTTCCCAACAGTCAACGACCTGCGAAACAGCGGCATCTTGTAATCGGGCGCTATACGCTTTTCAAGTCCGTTCTTGATGCTTTCAAAACCGAGAGGGAAAATTTCGTCTTTAACATCCGCTTCTAATGCAATCCAGACGGCTTTTCCCCAGTCTGACGCCGACAGTAAACCCATTGAAAAAGACTGTACTACACTCCAATCGGACGCAACGCCATGATTGTCCCAAATCATGGCTTTCCAGTAGTAGCGGCGAAAAGATTTTAGTTTGCCGCCCGTTTGCAGCGCAACGAGAACGGACTGTTCCGAAGACGTTTTACCGCTGTCCCAGATGTTTCCCTTACCTGCTGAAAGGGCTTCGTGATTATCTGCGACCAATATCCTGTACGCAGACTGTACGAAACCACGTTCGGTGGCGAAAATCTTCCAACTGACGCTTAACGGATGAGTATCAAGCCCTATCGGATTGACTTCCTGTTCGCATGTGAGGTCATAAAGACTGAATGTAGCCGCCTGACAGACAGCGGCGATGAATAAAAACATGCTGATTATTACATTTCTCATAGTTCTGAAAATTTGTGTTTTGATTTTAAATAATAGTCGAGCAGAAGGCATTTACGCCTTACTTCCGGTATTACGGCGAGAGTGGTTTTATTTAAATTTTCACGTCTCACTGATATATATTGAGATTTCAGGCGACGATATTCGCGTCGAGCGCGATAGACGGCAAGTGCGTTGTGCAGATGCCCTTCAAGCAAGAACTTGACCGCCGCTATGATATCCAGCATCAGCCGAATGAGCATAACCCGCTTTAAATCGGCTTCCGGCAGATTTTTAAACAGACATAAAAGGTTATTGCGGAAGTTAAGAAACGTTTTGTGCGGACTTTCATAGTTGAGCGTTGCGGCGCCGACATGATAAACGACCGATTGCGGCGTACATACAACTCTGTATCCGCGTGAGCGCAGCCGCCAGCAGAGGTCAATTTCTTCCTGATGAGCAAAGAAAACGCTGTCAAGCCCGCCGACCTGCCGATATAATTCTGTCTTTACAAACAGACATGCACCCGTAGCCCATAGAATATCAGCCTGTTGGTCATACTGACCGGCGTCATCCTCTATCTCCGACATCACTCTGCCGCGGCAGTACGGATAGCCGTAAATATCAATGAAGCCACCCGCAGCGCCGGCGTATTCGAAGCGATTGCGGTTTTTGTATGACAGTATTTTAGGCTGTACGGCGGCGACCGTTTTGTCGGTTTCCAATAGCGCCAACGGAGCGTCAAGCCATCCATGCGTTACTTCCACATCGCTGTTTAGCAGCACCGTATAGTCGGTTTGCGTTTCGGCAAGAGCGCGGTTATAGCCTTCCGCAAAGCCATAGTTGCGGTCGAAAACGAGCCGCCGCACCGTCGGAAACAGTTTTTTTAGCACCTCAACGGAATCATCATCCGAGCCATTGTCGGCAACAACAATTTCCGCAATATCGGCAGGAGTATGTGCCAAAACCGCAGGTAGAAAGCATTCCAGCAGTTCACGACCGTTCCAGTTTAATATTATGACAGATATTTTTTTCATAATTTC
>JAITHS010000154.1 GCA_031279875.1 Tannerella sp. | reverse complement strand
T
Organism: Tannerella sp.; assembly: GCA_031279875.1. Lineage (GTDB taxonomy): Bacteria > Bacteroidota > Bacteroidia > Bacteroidales > Tannerellaceae > Tannerella. The sequence goes on along the minus strand of JAITHS010000154.1, from coordinate 2,710 downwards.
GTTGCATGTTGTCGGCCGTTGCAACGTCAAGCCCTGACACATCAAAATCGTAATAACCCTGCTCCGCCATCCCTTGACTTCCCTCGCCCAATGCCGACCTAAACCTCGCTACCCCGCCATTCGTTCCGTCTGTACTGACTTCATTACTACCGGACAACAAATTTTTGTAACTCTTTTTAAGTAAATCGCTCAACTGCCTATCGGTAATATTAATACCAAATAAATCATGAAAAAAACTCAACACCTTTTCCCACAAACTCTTTTCTGCGCTGTCAAACTTCACCTTTTCGGCAAGTTCAGCCAAATACTCGTCCATCGCCTCTGCAAAAGAAGCTCCCTGTCGCATTCTCTCTTTTATCGATTCTTGTATCTTACCGTCGGCCTTATCGTACAACTCACGCAAAAACGCATCATAACGCTCCGCACCTACTATCTGACGCATACCGTGATGACCCACCGCTTCATGAAGCACCGTCTCAATGGCATCCTCGTAACTCGTTGACCTGTCAATATTAACAACAATCTGACCAGTCTTCGGATTATACCACCCCTTTTCGGTTCGCAAACGAGGATTTGACGGCGGATGCTCCTCATAGTAACTGTCGCGGCGAATATCAATCTTAACGTTAAATCGGGCAACAAATTCGGTAATTCGCTTCATCCGATCAAGCATTTGCTCCTCACCACGAGATAATTTTTTCCCCTTTTCTTGCTTTTCTGAATTTTTATTCGTACCTTTGCCGCCGAAAACGCTATCGTTTGTCGGGGTAGTCTGCCCAGCAGCCGCATCGGTTTTATCCGCAGTGTACAATTCGGATTTTGACGATGCGTTTTTCTTTTCGCCCTCCGTTCGAGTTATATCAAATGCCGTCACAACCCAATTCTTGGTCTGTAATATATTTCCTTGTGTATCCCTTACGTTCTTGGAAACTACCACCTTATAGCCATCTTTCTCAATCGTAGCCTTGTCTGCCTTGTCCTTTGTTATCGTACCATTTCTGATAACATCATCAATGACAGAGGCCGCGTCCTCAATCGAATTGAAATCATTTTTTTTTTCACTATGTTTGTCTATGATATGTTCAATGCCTTGCTTGTTTTCTGCACTTCCCCATACCATATCAATATCGCCCAATTCATTTCTGTGAAACACGCCAACGGCATCTCCCTCTTTTTTATTAGCCAAAAACGCTATCGCTTCTTTCGCCTTTCCCCTGAATTGGTCATAAATATTCCCGAACGCTCCACGACCAACAGGCTTTATCTCATTTTGATTTTCCGACGACGCACGCCCACCCTCGACTTTACTCGTTTTATCTCGACTTTTCTCGGCCTCGACTTTTCCGCTCTTATCGCTTGCCTCATATATCATATTGCCGTTTTTGTCAGTAATACGCTCAACGTCCGACAAGTCATATCCGCCTCGAAGCCAACCGTCGCCACTTTCCTTGTCTTTTATTACAACGTCGGAACCGTCCATCTTGTCGTCATATCGATTGCCGTCTTTAAACTCAACAACATAATCCGCATTCATCGCAGAAGTTACTGTTTCGGAAGTAGTAACATCTACCCCAGCATCCTTATTCCGTCCGTCAATATGCTCTCCTTTCAGTAAAGCATCAATTTCCGACTTTGACACAAACCTCCTAACCGGAGTTTTTTCCCACTCCAATCCGAACTCGCTCAATTTCTTTTGTGCCGCAACATTCCCCTCACGAGCCATTTTTACAAGCCTGTTAGGATCATTAACATCGTCTATTTGTTCTACTTCATTACTTTTTTCCGCCTTTTCTTGCTTTCCTCGACTTTCCCCACTCTCCGAAACTCTAAAAGTAGCCCCCGACGCAGCTCCCGCCGTGCCGTCGGCTCGCTCGGAAACGCTCACCGCAGCATCTCCTTTTTCAATGAAAACATTTCTACTTATGAAAACCTTGCTAAATCCATGCAACTTCAATACGTCCGTCAGCACTGCCGACGCCTCGCGCTTCTCAAACAAAGAATCTGTTCCCTGCGCCTCTTCGCGTATAGAATTGTTATAATCCTCAAATATCTTACGTAACTTTCCGGTCTCACGCTTGTCGTCTATTGCTAACGCCAACGCCAAATTAATAGCCTGATTGCTATGCGCACCCTTTAACAAATCAATCTGACGACCCTCTATTTCTACACTCGTTCCTGCTTTATTCGCGCTGCTAACTATCTCTATTGCCTCACTTAAATAATCCGTTATATTAAACTTCCCAAGCGTCTTATTCTCTATTATACGCGGTATCGCTTTGAAAATTACCGCCTTTTGAACCTCACTAAACGACATTATACGCTGTATGTCTTTTGCATCAAACGCACTGCCAAGCATCAACGCCTCAAACATATCACGACCCGCGCCGGTAAGCGTCCCATTCTCGTTTCGCAACTGTGCAACCTCTGACGGCAATATTACTCCTTCCGATACAAGCAAACTCAACAACTCGCCTGTCTTATTCGCATTGCCGTATATCTCACTCAAATTATCTACATCTTTTAGAAAATCGGCAATCTTCAGCACAACAACATCATTCAGCGTTTTACTTTGTGCCTTTGCCTTTTCTGTTTTCGATTGAGTTTTCTTTTCGTCAGCATTAAATTTCTTGAAATTAGCCGTCGTCAACTCTATCGGAGCATCAGGAACAAACACTATTCGAGGATTACGCATCTGACCAATTTGCTCCGC
>JAITHS010000399.1 GCA_031279875.1 Tannerella sp. | reverse complement strand
TACAAGACGGTTACCTGTTGCTTAACGTCCGCGAGCCTGACGGCAAACCGGCCACTCTACAAATCCTTGACGCGGCAGGCAAACCACTCGCCTTTTCCATCGTCAACGTCCTCGAAGAGCCGCTGTCGAACAACAACATTACGGAAAACGAGTTGAAACCGTTTGAGAATAAATTTATAAAACTGCGCGTACCGGCGATTGAGAGATAGAATTACGAATTAAAAATTACGAATTACGAATTAAAAATTACGACGCTTTTACGGTTAAATAGGATGACGGTACCCCGAACCCTTGCAGTGGTTTTAAACCCTGCAAGCGGTTTGGAGCTTACGTCCGTCATTGCGAGCAGGAATGCCCTGTACGTCATTGGTCGGCAGTTTCGTAGAACCCTTGCAGTGGTTATAAACCCTGCAAGCGGTTTGGTTTTCAACCCTTGCAGCGGTTATAAACCCCTGTTCCGGCATAGTTAAGCATCTGAATATAAATGTTTTTAGAGAGGATATAATCGCGCAATTTTTGTATGTCTGCGTTGTTTCCGAAAGTAAAGGCAACGATGGGTAAGTCGTTGTCTTCAACGTCAAAACCCAGTTTTCGCATACCGGCTTTGAGGTAGCGGGCGTTGTTATGAAGATTGGCACGCATGTCGGGATTAGACGACAGTATCTCAAAGCCTTTGATGGCGGCGGCGGCAGCGACGGCGGGCGGCTGGTTGCTGCCTTTCATTACGTTGCCGTTGCGGACGCGGGCTATAAAATCGCTGTCGCCTACTATCAATCCGCCGAAAGCGCCGAAAGCTTTCGATACCGTTGCGCCGAAAAACAGACGCGGCGAACGCTTTCCGTAATAATCATAAGTGCCTCTGCCATGCTCACCGACAACGCCTACACCGTGAGCGTCGTCAATCCAGAGTGCGCCGTCGTATTGTTCGGCTGTTTCGAGTAGGGTAGGGACGTCGGCAAAGCGTCCGAAAGTGCCGAACACGCCGTCTGTAATAATCAGCGGCTTTTCTTTCGGTTTAAGTGTGGCGGCTATTTTGTTACGCAAGTCGGCAGGGTCGTTGTGGGCGTATTGTATTACCGGCAACGATGATGCTAATGCGCCTTCGATGTTACAATAATGGGCGTTGGCGTCAACATAGAGGCGGTCTGCCTTGCCCATATCGCGTAATGCGGCTATACCGGCGATGTTACTGAGATATCCTGATGGGAGATAAACGGCGTCGTCGGTATCGAAAAACTTTGCCGCCTTACGTTCCAACTCGTCGTAGAGGGGCGTCATACCGGTGGTAGCGCGTGATGTGGCGCTCGTAATGCCGTAAGTATTAAGCGCTTCGGAGGCTGCCCGCACTACTTCGGGATGTCCGTGCAGGCTGTAATAACTCGTCCCTCCGAAATAGAGATAACGCTTATTATTAATTAATGTATAAGACGACGGATAACCGGTCATCATAAATGGATAATTGTTTGTTTGTTTCAATGTTTATTTTGTTGTTTCGTTGTTTCCTTGTTCTGTGGTTCGGACGGGGCTGTGCCTCGTCCGGTTTATCTTGACAGGCTGTGCCTGCCGACAAATCAAAATGTCGATGCAGGCTAAGCCTGAGTGGATAGAGCAGACAAGGTAGAACCTTGTCCGAACAGCGTCCCCTCGTCTCCTCATCCCCTCGTCCCCTTTTTAATTAAAACATACACTTGTGCATTTGAGAAGCGCACCGCTACTATCGGCTGACCTTTGTCGATGAAGCCCGAATCCGATATCGCGTCGTAATATTTGCCGTCGAAGAGAACCTTTCCCGACGGACGCAAAACAGTTGCCGTAACGCCTTCGCAACCGATGAGCAGCGCAAGCGGCGGCGTCGAAACAGCGCCTTCGAGGTCGGCAGTCAGCGCTATATGTCGCAGAGCGCCCTTTGTTCCTATCCTGCTCGACAGCCATATCATACCGCCGAAGCCGACGGTCAAACCTATCAACACAACTAATACCGACCGTCCTATTTCAAAATCGGTAACATAATCGAAATTGAAATTAACATTGTTAAGCAGCGCCAAAATCAGTCCGCCGATGAGCAGCAGTCCGCCGGTAACGCCCGCCACTCCGAAGCCGGGTATCACGAATATCTCTAATGCTATGAGTATCAGTCCGATGATAAAGATTATTATCTCCCAGTTTGCCGCCATGCCATCAATATATAGCGGCGCAAAATAGAGGATAGCAGCGATAACGGCTGCCGCCGACGGGAAGCCGACACCCGGCGTTTGCAGTTCAAAATAGATACCGCCGACGATGAGCATTATCAGGATAGACTGTAAAACGGGGTTCATCAGGAAGCCTTTGGCATTGTCGTGCCATGACGGTTCATAACTTTCGAGCGTATATTCGTTATGATGTAAGTATTTGGTTATCACCTCATCGACGCTTTCGGCGATACCATCGCAGTAGTCCCATTGCAAGGCTTCTTCGGACGTGAAAGTAAGCGTTTTGCCCGAATCGATAACGTTAGTGATAGCTATGCGGTCATCGACCATTGCCTCTGCTATTTGCGGGTTGCGAAGCCAGCGGTAAACGGTATCTGCGCCGCTCACAATAGTATCGTGTCCGTGTGCTTCGGCCGTCGCCCGCATCATCGCCCGCATGTAAGACTGATATTTGTCAGGCAGCGCCTCGCCGGTTTGGTTAACGACCGTCGCCGCACCGATACTCGCCCCGCGACGCATGTAAATCTTCTTACAAGCGATAGAAATCAGCGCCCCAGCCGAAGCTGCGTTGTTGTCGATAAAAACATAAACGGGAACAGGGCTGTAAAGAATAGCCGTCCTCATCGAATCGGCAGCATCAAGCAACCCCCCAAAAGTGTTGAGATGAAGCAGCACGGCGTCGGCATTGAGCCGGTGCGCTTCCGCCAAACCCTTACTGAGGTAGATTTGAGATGTTTTGTCGATTTCTTTTTTAATGTCTATCTTGTAAATAACAACTTTTTCAACATCGCGACCTGTGTCCGATATCGACGTATCTTGTTGCAATTCTGTTGCATACATCTCGCTGTAAATCAGGCAAATAAGCACCGATAGCAGAATAAAAACATACTTGTTATGTGTCATTTTATGAAAAAAATATAAAAAAAATTTCCGCAAAGATACAAAAAAAATTGAAAAAAAAGATTTTTTTTGTTTGTAATTAAAATATTATGTTTACCTTTGCCAGCGTAATTAATAAAATGTGAACTTATTATGAAAAATTTTTGTGTTTGTTTTTTATTGCTTTTCGGGTATGTCGCACTGACGCACGCCCAAGACAAGATGGTTCTGAGTAGTAACTGTAAAGCGAAAGATGTGAAAATTCTTCGTATCGAAGACGAACGAATTGTGTACTCCTACATGGACGATAGTCGAACTTACGAACGTCCCAAATCTTCCGTAGCATATATTGTTTATGCTAACGGAAAGAGAGTTACTTTTGACGAGTATGCCTGTACGTCAAAACAGACTTCTTCGTCGGCCAGGACATCCGCTTCTTCTGCTTCGGCAAGACGTATCACTGCCGACGAAGAAGTGTTCTGGCAAGACGTCAAAACTACTTATGATGCGCAGAAAGTCAAAAATATGAAACGCCTTGGTCGTGTAACCGCTTCATCGACAGTGAGTTATAAAGACGCCGTCGATAAAGCCAAAAAGAAAGCCGCCGCTATCGGAGGTACAATCATCCTGCTGTCGAGCGACGATGACAGCGACGGCGACGAGACAATCGTAAGCGGTATGGTCTATCGTGATGAAAACATGGCTTATACTCCTCGACCGGCAAGCGAGCGTACTCCGCAGGCTGCCGTTACATCTGCCAACGAACGCCGCCGCCGTATCTTGAGACAGATGGAAAGTTATGAAAACGATTCCAATCTGCAACTTGACGACGACCGCTCACGAACGACTGCACGTCCGAGTACTGCACGTTCCGATCGTAACGACGATGACGCCCGCACGTCGCGCTCTACTTCCCGCCCTGCCCAGCAGTCTTACGAAGAAGAAGCCCCCGATGCTATTTATCTCACCGACGGTCGTGTAATCAAAGGTACTATCGAAGAACTCGAAAATGATGAGGGCTTTGTTACTATCCGTAACACAAAAGGCAAGGTGCAGGAAATCTATATGGACGATATTAAACGTATAGCACAAGGCACCGGCACAATGTCGGCCGCCCGCAAACCGTCGCCTTCCCGCAGCAATAAACGCCCTGCCGACGATGAATATGATAACCGCCGCCCGCCTGCGGCCAAAAAAGCCCGCATATATGAAGACGACTTCTCTCTGACAGGCTACAAAGGTACTTTCGATGCCGGATATAACCTTCCGGTAGGCGGCACCGGCGAGCAGGGCAGTGTTGAAATCAATACCAGCCACGGATACCAAATCAATAAACATCTCTTCGTAGGAGCAGGCGCAGGACTGCATATATATTGGGCAAGAAACCCGAAAATGAAAGAAACAAACTCTTTTCCGCAGTATGTCGGCGATTCCATTCCGAAAGCCGGTGGCGGCGGCTATGTCATAAAACCCGACGAAAAAGTTACGTGGATGCGCGCCGTCGATTCTTCCTACATGACGCTACCAATATTCCTTGATGTTAGAGGCTATCTGCCTTTATCCAATTCTTCGATAACACCTTTTGCCATGTTAAGAGTAGGTTATGCCTTTAACCTTTCCGACGGCTTTAGCGGCATGGGCATTTATATGAACCCCGCAGTCGGCGTCAAATATAATATAAGTCCGAAGATAGGTGTCACTATGAGTCTCGGATACGCCTATCAAAACTACGGCGGTGTCCCCTCAAACGGCGGCTACGGATACTACTATTATAAAGACAAAACAGGTCGCGACAAAAAAGAAAAGTTTGAAGCCACCGCTTTCGGCGCTTTCAGCCTCAAATTAGGAGTTGAGTTCTGACCCCAAACCCTTCTTCCCCCAAACCCTTGCAGCGGTTTCAAACCCTGCCAGCGGTTGAAAAGAACCGAACCATCAACCCTTGCAGTGGTTTCAAACCCTGCAAGCGGTTGAAAAAAGTACCCTAAACCACTTGCAGGGTTTGAAACCACTGCAAGGGTTTAAAAAGTGGTTTCAAAACCTGCAAGCGGTTGAAAAAAGTAACCTAAACCACTTGCAGGGTTTGAAACCACTGCAAGGGTTTAAACGACATCAATTAATAATCATACGATATGCAACATACAGTCCCGTTTGAACATGGCGGATATTATCACGTTTACAACAAAGGCAACAATAATGAGAATTTGTTTGTAGAAGAGCGTAATTATGCCCTGTTTTTAAGTCTGTTGAAGAAGTACGTTCTACCTGATGCGGATATTTACGCATATTGTCTGATGAAAAATCATTTTCACTTACTTGTGCGCATCAACGATGTTAATGCCAATACAACTTCAAGTCATATTGCAAGACCGTATCTCGGTTTCTCTCACGCTTTAAACGCTTATACTCAAAGCATTAATAATGCTTATAACAGGCAAGGATCTTTGTTCTCCAAATATCTCAAACGAATAAGGATAACGGATGAAACATACCTGCGGGAAGTGATTGTTTATATCCACCTTAATCCTGTCAAACATGGCTTTTCTACCGGCGTTGAGTATCCGCATTCGTCTTATAATACGATGATTTCAACTAAACCGACAAATCTTTGTCGCGATGAGGTGATAAAAATGTTCGGTGATGTTGAAAATTTTATCTATTGGCATGATTATAAGAAGATACAACATTTGATTAAGAACGAATCCGAGAATGAACACTATTTTTTGGAATAAACGAACTCTTCAAACCCTTGCTTCCCCCAAACCCTTGCAGTGGTTTCAAACCCTGCAA
>JAITHS010000379.1 GCA_031279875.1 Tannerella sp. | reverse complement strand
CATTCCGGCAATCTTCATGACAATGGTCTGCTCCACCTATCTTTTTGCCGCCGCACGTCCCGAAGGTATCGGTTTGCCTTACAATATCTCACTGCTCACAGGCGCATTAATCACGATTTGTATCACCGCAATATTTTTTAAGCGAAAAAAATTTTCGACGTTTCTACAATAATATAATATACGGCGCGTTATAATATCAAAGACTATTAAAATTCTATTCGATATGAAACAATTGATATTAACATTTTTCGCCGTTCTGTTGTGCTATTGCCTGTTTTTCGATAACGAAAAGAAAAAGAAAACCGTTACCGCCGACGTCAAAGTAGAGAAAAAAGAGATTTATTCTCCACTTTTAGGTTCGGAAGTCTTGCCAACAGACTTGTATAACTTGAATCGTGCCATAACTTCTTTTACATACCTGAAAGTCTCGTCGCCGCGCAGATAGCCATACTTGCACACCGAGTCGTTATAATATTCCGGTTCCCGTTTGAGACGTATAAACTCATCAACATTACCATCCCATTTTGAAGCATCTTTGCCGTATTTCGTCGCCAAACTGCGTGCGTCGGCAATATGACCTATTCCGGCGTTATACGACGCGAGGATAAACTTTGTTCTCTCGTCGCTGTTGTCGATGTCGGTGTAATATTCGGAAATCATATCCAAACACTTAACGCCTGCCCGAACGGATATTTCGGGATTGCCGAGACTGTCGGGATCAATACCGAGACTGCGTGCCGTACTCGGCATTATGCCCATCAAACCCTTCGCTCCCGCCCACGATTCGAGATTGTTGTAAAACTTCGATTCCTGATACGCCACAGACGCTATCAACATCCAATCCCAACATATTTCGGCGGCATATCGGCGAAAGAGGCTGTCGTAGGGCGAAATAACCTCCATAAGCTCGCCTATATGAGGCGTGTCGTCAGGCGGCGGCACGGGCTTCTTTTTACAGGAAAGTATTGTTGCAGTTGCGGCAAGGAGAATTATCAGCGTTCTTTTTAACATTTCTTAACTAAAAGGACGACATTTTCAACATGATGCGTGTGAGGGAACATATCGACCGGCTGCACGCGGGCAACGCGATAGAAAGGATCTAACCTGTTAATGTCTCGCGCCTGAGTCGCAGGATTGCAACTGACGTAAACGATACGGCTCGGAGCGGCTGAAATAAGAGTATCGATCACGTCATCGTGCATACCGTTGCGTGGTGGGTCGGTGATGATAACATCGGGACGCCCGTGAACGGCTATGAAAGCATCCGTCAAAATGTCTTTCATATCACCGGCAAAAAATTCGGCGTTAGTGATACCGTTCAGAGCGGCATTTGATTTCGCATCTTCGATAGCTTCCGCAACATACTCAATACCAATCACTTTGCTGCACGAACCGGCTATGAAATCGGCTATCGTGCCGGCGCCGGTATAGAGGTCGTAAACCGTTTCTGTACCGGTAAGAGCGGCAAACTCGCGCGCTACCGAATACAGCCTGTATGCTTGAATGCTGTTAGTCTGATAAAACGATTTCGGACCGACCTTAAATTGCAGGTTTTCAATCTTTTCAATCATAAAATCCTTGCCGCTGTAAAGTTGCGCTTCGAGGTCGGCAAAGGAATCGTTCAACTTACCGTTGATGACATACATCAGCGACGTGATTTCAGGGAACGTTTCCTTAATAGCGTCAAGAAGCTGGCGTCGCTTCGGCTCGTCGTCATGATGAAAAACGACGATAACCATGACGTCGCCCGCAGAAGAAGTGCGTATTACTAACGTTCTCATCAATCCGGTCTGATGCCGTAAATCGAAGAACGCAAATCCGTTGTCGATACAAAACCGCTTGACAAACAGCCTGATACGATTGTTGATGTCGTCCTGCAACAAACAACGCCGTATATCCAGCACCTTGTCGAATCGACCGGGTATGTGGAAACCGAGAGCATAAACGCTTTCGGTGTTAACTTCATCCGGCGTTGATAGCGTTGACAAAATCTCATCTTGTGTCCTCCAACGATGATTGGAAAACGTAAATTCCAATTTGTTACGATAGCATTCCGTCTTTTCCGACCCCAGAATAGGACTTATCTCCGGCAGTTCGACCTTGCCGATACGTGTCAAAGCATCGCATACCTGCTTCTGCTTATACTGCAACTGCATTTGGTAAGGAATATGCTGCCATTTGCAGCCGCCGCAGTCGGTAAAATGTTCACAGAAAGGCTCTACCCTGCAAGACGAAAAAAGCCTGAAAGCGACAATTCGCCCTTCCGCATAGTTGCGGCGTTTTTTAGTTATCCGAATATCAACGACGTCTCCCGGCGCCCCGAAAGGCACGAAAACGACCATTTCACCGACTTTTGCGATAGAATTTCCCTCTGCTGCGACGTCGATAATCTCAACGTTTTCAAACAACGGCAATGATTTTTTTTTCTTCATAACTGCAAAAATAATAATTTTTTTTGACAAAATTGCAATTAATTAAAAAAAAGTTCGTACCTTTGCATAGAGATTGATGCTTTTGCATTGTCTAAATGCTTTATAATCAAATGATAAGATAAAATAGGATGAATATTAAGATGCTTATTTTGCCATTAGCAAAGGCATTTTTGATTGTTTTTATATTTCTGTGCTTCACTATTCATGGTAGAGCGCAAGAAGTAATTGTGCCTGCTGCATGCAAAGGAGAATGGAAGCTCGAAAAAGCCGATATCAGAAAGATTGTCGCCGCCGGAGACACTGTAAAACTTGATTATGATACAATTAAGTTTGCTACA
>JAITHS010000363.1 GCA_031279875.1 Tannerella sp. | reverse complement strand
TCAGATAAGCACCGACTTTGGCGGCATTATCCACAAGACGTTCTTTTTCCATAATATCAAGCACTGCGATAGCAGCGGCACAGGCAAGATGATTTCCGCCGAAAGTAGTTCCCAACATTCCGTAAACGGGCGTAAAAACAGGGCTTATCAGCATACCGCTCATTGGAAAACCGTTAGCAATACCTTTGGCAACAGTAATGATGTCGGGGCGAATGTCGGCGTATGAGTGTGCAAAAAACTTGCCACTGCGACCGTAGCCCGACTGTATCTCGTCGAAGATAAGAACGGCTTGATATTGAGTACACAGTGAGCGCAGGCGTTTAATAAACTCATCATCAGGCATTTGAATGCCTCCGACACCCTGAATGCCTTCGATGATGACCGATGAAACGTCGCCTTTGCGAAGTTCGTCTTCTACTGCGGCGGCGTCGTTGAGCATCACGTAAGTAACAGGTAATGTGTCGTTTATAGGAGCAATAATTTTCGGATTATCGGTAACGCGAACAGCGGCAGATGTACGCCCATGAAAAGAGTGTCGGAACGATACCACACGACGTTTGCCGTTATGAAAAGATGCTAATTTAAGGGCATTTTCGTTGGCTTCGGCGCCGCTGTTGACGAGAAACAGCGAGTAGTCGTCATAGCCGGACGCCTTACCGAGTTTATTAGCAAGCAGTTGTTGCAGGCTATTGATAACCGAATTGGAATAAAAGCCGAGTTTGTTGACCTGTTCGATAATGGCGGCGACATAGTCGGGATGGCTGTGTCCGATAGAAATTACGGCATGTCCGCCGTAAAAATCGAGGTATTCGTTGCCGTTGGCATCGGTAACACGGCATCCTTTACCGTTAACTATCTCAATATCAAAGAGAGGATAAACATCAAATAGTTTCATTTTTATAATTTTGGGGCGCAAAAATAGTATAAATTTCAGAAAAAGCAAAATTTTTTTGAGAATATTTTGTGATATTAAAAAATATTACTATATTTGCACCCGAATAATTGCACATTTTATATTAAAGTTTTATGACTTTTTATTGTATATAATTGATATTTAGTTGTTTTTGTAGCGTTTTGCTATTTATTCTTGGTTCGAAGAGTTCCACAATCGACCGCCCTCATTATTGAGGGTAATGTAATTTAAAGAATAAGTTGACAGCGTCACGAGGTATCGTGGGCTGACTTATTTAGAATTACAGGTCGTGGAACACCTTCGAATCGAATGAGTCGGGACCACGATTTTTTTTGGTGTCTGTCTCGCAGGAAAAAAGTCCGTGAGGATAATTTCAAAGATTGCGATATTTTTATCAATCTCTAACATTTAGTAATTAGTAAACCCGCGATTTTTTTTCGCAAATCACCCCCAAACAATCCTACTGTTTTTGGGGGTGATTACTTTTTTCATACTCTTCAATTCTGTCTTTGCGGTTGAGGAGATAATCAATGTCGTCAAATCCTTTGAGAAAACATTCGCGTTTGTAGGCGTTGATAGGGAACTGCTCGCTATGACCGGTCGCGTTGTTGCTAATCGTCTGTGTATCAAGGCTTACCGTCAGCGTTGTGTTGGGATTTGCGAATACGCTGTCGAATATTTCCCGTAAGAAAGATTCGCTGACGGTTACCGGCAAAACGCCGTTGTTGAGTTCGTTATTACGGTGAATATCAGCGAAGAAGCTCGACACTACGACTTTAAAACCGTAGCCTGCGATAGCCCATGCTGCATGTTCGCGGCTGCTGCCTGATCCGAAATTTTTGCCGGCAACAAGGATAGAACGCTGTCCGACAGTGAATTTCGGGTCATTAAGTACAAAATCGGGGACAGGATTGCCCTGCTTGTCATAGCGCCAGTCTCGGAACAGATTGTCGCCAAAACCCTCTTTGGTAGTGGCTTTTAAGAACCTTGCCGGTATTATTTGGTCGGTGTCAACGTTTTCGACCGGTAGCGGTACGACGGCGCTCGTTAATGTTATAAATTTTTCCATATATATTATTAAAAAAGTATATCGGTAATAGTACCTCCTGCGGGAACCATAGGATAGACGATGCCGTTTGCTTCGACGTTGGCTACTAATACGTAAGAGCCTTTGTATGAGAGCATTTCCGATATGGCGCCGTCAAGGTCTTCGCGACGGCTTATTTCCCTTGCACCAAGCCTGTAAGCGTGTGCAATAGCCACAAAATCAGGATTATCCATCTCTGTGCATGAGTATCTTTCGTGCCAGAATAATTCTTGCCATTGTCGTACCATGCCGAGATAGCGATTGTTGAGTATAATTATCTTAATATCAAGATGTTCCTGCATAATTGTACCGAGTTCCTGAACTGTCATCTGGATACCGCCGTCGCCGACAAACAGGCAAACAGTCCTGTCGGGAGCGCCTATTTTGGCACCGATAGCGGCGGGCAAACCGAAACCCATTGTTCCTAATCCGCCGGAAGTAACGATGCTGCGGGTCTGTGTGAATTTGAAATAGCGTGCGCCCATCATCTGGTTTTGCCCGACATCGGTAACGAGAATTGCTTTATTATCAGTTGCTTCCGATACTCTCCTAACTATTTCGCCCATCTTCAAAGCGCCTTCGACAGGATGTAACTCTTTGTTTATCACCTTAATACGTTCTTCTTTTTCGTCTTTCTCGAAAGAAGCGAGCCACTTGGCATGTTTCGCCGGTTTGAGCAAAGCGGTTATCTCGCGCAACGAATCTTTGGCGTTACCAAGCACTTTTACATCCGTACGGACGTTTTTGTCCATCTCCGAAGCGTCGATGTCGAGGTGGATAACTTTCGCCTGACGTGCGTATGTGTTGAGATTACCCGTTACGCGGTCGTCAAAGCGCATTCCGATGGCTATAAGCACATCGCATTCGTTGGTTTTGCGGTTCGGTCCCACGTTGCCGTGCATGCCCAGCAGACCTTTGTTGAGAGGATAATCGGTAGGCAAAGCCGACAGTCCGAGTAGCGTTGTGCCGGCCGGAATACCGGCTTTTTCAAGGAAAGCGCGCAGTTCCTGTTCTGCGCTGCCGAGTATAACTCCCTGACCTACAAGGGCAAACGGTTTTTTTGCATTGTTTATTAATGTTGCCGCCTTTTGGATTTTATCGTACGCAATTTCGGGATAAGGCTGATAACTGCGTATTAAATCTACCTTATTGTAGTGATAATCAACCGTTCCCACCTGCGCATCTCTTGACAGGTCTATAACTACCGGACCCGGACGCCCCGTCGAGGCGATGTAGAACGCCCGCGAAACAGCAAAGGCTATATCTTCGGCACGGCGCACCTGATAAGCCCATTTGGTTATCGGAAGAGTAACGCCGATGACGTCAACTTCCTGAAAAGCATCGGTGCCAAGCAGCGGCGACGCTACCTGACCGGTAATAACGACCATCGGGGTCGAATCAAGCATCGCATCGGCAATGCCGGTAACAGTGTTTGTTGCTCCCGGACCGGAAGTTACGAGCGCTACGCCTACCTTGCCGCTTACCCGCGCATAACCTTGAGCGGCGTGCGTAGCGCCCTGCTCATGCCTTACAAGCACGTGCCTAAGACGGTCTCGGTAATCATAGAGGCTGTCATAAACAGGTATCGCCTGCCCTCCGGGGTATCCGAAAATACACTCTACGCCTTCTGCAAGCAGTGTTCGCAGAAGGGCTTCCGAACCGGATATTTTAACATTATTTAACATTATTTTCTTAATATATTTTGGATACTTCGTTTATCATCTCTCTCTTTGATAGTCTGACGTTTATCGTATTCTTTTTTACCTTTGGCGATGGCTATTACAAGTTTGACAAGTCCTTTGTCGTTGATAAACATCTTTGTCGGCACTACGGTAAAGCCGCTGTTTTTGACGGCCGATACGATGCTGCGTATCTCTTTTCTGTTGAGCAGCATTTTACGCTCGCGACGCTCGACATGGTTATTGTATGTGCCGTAGAAATACTCGGCGATATACAAATTTTTGACCCACACTTCGCCGTTAACCACGATGCAATAAGTGTCTATCAGACTTGCTTTTCCAAGCCTGATAGACTTTATTTCCGTACCTGTCAGCACGATACCGGCAGTAAACGTTTCAATAAATTCATAATCAAACGATGCCCTTTTGTTTTTAATCAGCACAGCGTTGTTAAGTTTTTGCTTTCCTGTTGCCATTAATATTTCGTAAAAAAATTGTGCAAAGGTAATGTTTTTTTATGACAACGCCAAATTTTTATGACAACGCCAAATTTTTCGAAGCGAAAAATATTTGCGTCCGTATTTATTGGATATTTGTCAAATCAAAAAAAATAATTGTATCTTTGCAGTCTAATTTATTCAAAATGGACTACGCAGAAAAAGACATAGAGCCGGAAGAAGGGAATGAACACGTTATTACGGAAACGCCTTTCAATCCCAACGACATTTCTATCAATATAGTACCGAGAACTATCGGGCAACTTGTTGATATGTTACGCTATGGTGAAATTATCATACCCTCTTATCAACGTTTGCCAAACCTATGGAATGAGAAGAAAAAGAGCCGTTTTATAGAATCATTAATGTTAAATATGCCTATTCCGTTTTTTTATTTTGATGAAGCAGACGATAAGAAGTGGCGAGTAATTGACGGATTACAAAGAAAAAGTACGTTAGAACATTTTATTATCCTTGATGATAACGAAAAACAAACAACGATTAGCGGAAACAAGCAACCGCTGATTCTTAATGATTTAGAGTTCAAAACCGAATATAACAATAAGAAATGGACAGACTTGCCTCGTGATATTCAACGTCGAATAGGAACAAATCAGGTAACAATCAACCTTATAGGCAAAGGGACGCCGGAAGAAGTCAAATACAATATCTTCAGCCGAATCAATCAAGGGGGCGTAGAACTTACCGCACAGGAAATCAGGACAGCGCTTTTTCAGGGATACAGGATAGAGTTTGTCGAAAAACTGATTGACCCAAATACGGATGCCGGGAAATGGTTTTTAAAAGCCACCGACAATTCTGTAAATCCAGACCGACAAGATGATTTGGATTTCGCTACTCGTTTTTTGAGTTTTTATCTTTTGGATTTTGAAAAATATGAACCTGATATGGATTCTTTTATGACCACAGGCACAAAATCCATACCAAAAGTCATTGAGTCCCAAAACAAAATTCTTGCTGATTTTCAAAAAGCCATGGAAATTTCCCATCAAATTTTTGGAGCTAACGCTTTCAGAAAGATTACGGATGAAAAACAACGGAACAGAATCAACAAGCCGCTATTTGAAATTATGAGTGTGCATTTTGCAGGATTAACAACCGCAGAGCAGGCTAAATTATTACAGATGAAAGATAAAGTCAGAAATGATTTTATTGAGAAGTTGCTGCCGGATACTAATTTTTGGTCTTCAATCACAACGGGAACAGCAACAAAA
>JAITHS010000272.1 GCA_031279875.1 Tannerella sp. | reverse complement strand
TCGCCAAAACTGTTTGCCCACAAAAATTCTTCAAAATCAAGCGGATACATGCGCTTGGTTTCTATGCTGCCAATCGGTATTGAAACGGTTTTCGCCAATGTAACGCCGAGCAGCGAGCCACTTGCAACGTAAGTGAAACGTCCGTCCTGTTGCAAAAATTTCAACAATGTGAGCAGATGCGGGTATGCCTGTATCTCGTCTAAAAAGATGACTGTATCTTCCTTTTCACCCATTTTGTCGCCCGCAATCATACTGATTTGCAGATAAAAATCCTCAATGGTCTTGGTTTGTGCAAAAAGTTTTTCGCCGACAGCATCTTCCAGCAGGTTGATTTCTATGTAGTTTTTGAAAAGCCGCCCGCAAACGAATCGGATAATATAACTCTTTCCAATCTGCCGTGCACCGTCAATAACTAATACCTTATTAGATTTTGACTTAAAATACTCTTCTATAACACTTTGTATCTTTCTTTTTAGCATAGAATTACACTTTTCCTATAAATATCAAGCCGCAAAACTACACTTTTCCTATCAATTATGCAAACCAAAACTACACTTTTCAATTCTCCTCACGGTAAAGTTCAATATACTTATCCACCATTTTTTGAACATGGCGTCAAGAAATCAGCATCATATTGATACCCGAATGAAGATTGTTTTTCAATTTTTTGTCTCATCTGATAAAGATATTATTCTTTCTATAAAACTTTCTATAAAACTTTCTATTGAACGATTTTGAAGTTCTTTGTCTAAAAGTTCTCTATTTCTATTCGTATCCGCTTCCAAACATTCTTTCATTGCCCGCAACAAATCGTCTTCATCATTGGTTTTACATTTAAATACTCCTTCTAATTTGTCAATATTGGCGGCGCCAGCGGTATTTTCAACTTTCAATTTTCAATTGTTTCCGTAGTTGCGCCATTTTCTTATGACATCGTTCATGTCGTCCGGTACAGGCGATTCGAAGAGCAGGTCGTCGCCCGTGCGCGGATGCTTAAACCCAAGTATCCCCGCGTGCAATGCCTGTCGAGGAAGCATGGCAAAACAGTTTTCGACAAACTGTTTGTACTTCGAGAAAGTTGTGCCGCGAAGGATACGGTTGCCGCCGTAGTGTTCGTCGTTGAACAGCGGATGCCCCAGATGCGCCATGTGTACACGAATCTGATGTGTGCGCCCCGTTTCGAGACGACATTCCAGCAAACTGACATACGTCAGCTCCTCCGTTACACGGTAATGAGTTATTGCGCGTTTTCCGTGTTCGCCGTCGGGGAAAACCGTCATTTTCATTCTGTCCTGCAAGTTGCGTCCGATGTATTCATCCACTGTTCCTTCTCGGTGGTCGAACACGCCCCATACTAAGGCGGTGTATCGTCTGACGGTTGTGTGGTCGAAAAATTGCTTTGCGAGTTTGGCGTGTGCCGCATCGTTCTTGGCGACCACCAGCAATCCTGAGGTATCTTTGTCGATACGGTGCACGAGCAACCCTGCGCGTTCGCTTTCGGCGTCGAAACTTTTTCCCTGCAGCCCAAGGTGATATACAAGCGCATTGACCAGCGTGCCGGAATAATTGCCGTGCCCTGGATGTACAACCATGCCTGCGGGTTTGTCCACAACTATCACATCATCATCCTCAAACACGATATTAAGGGGAATGTTCTCCGGGACGAGTTCAAGTCCGCGCCGCTCGTAAGGCATCATGATACGTATGTTGTCGCAGGGCTTAACCCGATAGTTTGATTTTACGGGCTTACCGTTGACCTGAATGAAACCGGCATCGGCTGCCAGACGTATGCGAGTTCTCGACGCGCCTTCGATTCTGTTTGTAAGATATTTATCAATGCGCAACAGCGACTGTCCCGTATCAACCTGAAAGCGGTAGTGCTCATACATTTCGTCCGATTCGCCGGATGCCGTAGTGTTTTCGTTATCAAGATTATCTGTATCCATAATATCTGTTCGTTTTAATAAGTATGCGCAAGCGCGTTATTTTACATACGAATTGTTTTTCCACAGACCTTCATATACCTTTCCGTCAGCCCAACGGTACGTTCCGACGCCGTGCTTCATGCCGTGCTCCCATTCGCCGGAGTAAACATCGCCGTTTGCATAACGGTAAGTGCCTGTGCCGTGATATTCTCCGCGCACGTTCAGATGTCCCGTATATGTCCCGACGGTATATATATTGTCGGGATTGTAGCCGAAGTTAAGCACGCATACGTATTTCTCCGAACGATGAGACTGAACGGATATTCCCGCCATACCGTACTGTCCCAGACATAATTTGCGATGCCCGAGAGCGGCGTTATTCTCGCCGGCGTCAATCAACAGTTCAAGGATTATCAGCAAGCCGTCATTGAGTCCGTAGCTGCAACATTCGGCATATACCTTGCTTTGGCAGCCGGGTCCATGCCGGTCGTGTCCCACCGTTCCGCGCGTGCCGCTTTCGCGGGCAAAACATGCGGCATATTCATGTATTTCACGGTCGGGATAAAGCGCCTCCAAAGGCTTCAGTCTTTTCAGTTCCCTTATTAAGGACTGTTTCCGCTCGTCGAAAGCGTAGAGTTTGGCGTAATTGGGTATCCCGCTGTAATGTCTGACGTATGTGTCGGCAAAAAGCGAGGGATTCGTTCTGACTATATTAAGATAATAGATTGCATCTTTTTCGACCTCGGTTAGATAATCGGCATCCTGTGCAGTATTAGCCTGTGCGTAATCCTGTTTGAAGGTGTCGAAAATGCTGTCGAGCCGCATACGCACTGCAGCAACTGCGCCCGTCCCGTTCGCCGACACCACTCCCCTACCCTTGTATTTAAGGTTATTGCGTCCGGCTGACGTGGACTTGTCCTTAACAGGCTCGTCATTCAACCATACGCCGCTGTACTCGCGTCCGTCTGCCGAACGATATGTGCCGGAACCGTGTTTCCTGCCCTGTTTCCATTCGCCGGAATAAACATCGCCGTTGTTCCAATAGTATGTTCCCTTGCCTTGCTGCATGTTATTCTTCCATTCACCGTAGTATTTGCTGCCGTTTCCGTAATAATACGTTCCCTTGCCATCGAATTTGCCGTTTTTCCATTCGCCGTCGTACTTGCTGCCGTCGGTAAACAGATAAATTCCACTGCCGTGCGGTCCGTTTTTCCATTCGCCCTCGTACTTACTGCCATCGCTGTAAGTATGCTTTACCTTACCATCTGAGGTCAGAGTTTGCGATATCCCCGACAGGTTTGGGCAGGCAACAAGCATAACAATAAACAAAAATCCGACAAGTTTTGTTGAAGATACCGGCATGTCAGATAACTTAATAGAGACTGTTTGCATTATTTTATCACTCAAATTACGTCTGCACTATCGGGGATTCACACAGTTAAAACGTATCCGCCGACGCAGCAGAAATACACAAATGTACGCAATTTTTTGTCATTGCGGATAATAATCGTCTGAATGGTTCAAAAAAAGTTTGAGACACTATAGACAAAAACATATAGGGCGCCTCTAAAATCACTGATTCTGACTTTCGTCAGAATCTAATTAGAACAATAGCTTTACGGGAAATTGCGAAAATGCTGAACTTGATTCAGTACCACAATGACGACATCTTATTTTTAGAGACGCCCTTTATATACAATACAAACACAACGACTTTTCACCAAAATCGGTATAGACTACCTGAGGGACGTGAAATAAATAAATCATTCCGAGTTTTTTTTACCACAAGGGACACAAAGGTTTCACAAGGGGCACAAAACCTTTGTGTCCCTTGTGAAACCTTGGCGCCCTTTGCGGTAAAAAATCTAAACTGAATGTCGAAAGTTTATAAGTTATTTATTTCGCGTTCCTAAATAATCATGTCTGACTCAAAATTGCTTTTGATGTCTTTTACAGCTCTTTGGATAATACATATTTTTCGGCAAAATTACTCTCAATCGGATTTCCTTCCATATCAAGTTGAATCAGT
>JAITHS010000238.1 GCA_031279875.1 Tannerella sp. | reverse complement strand
CTGTGGTTCGGACGGTTTATACGGTTTATTCCGGCAGGCTGTGCCTGCCGACAAAGCGATGCAGGCACAGCCTGCACGGATAGGGCAGACAAAGTGGAACCTTGTCCGAACAGCAGAGGTGCGCCGAAAACCGCTTGCAGGGTTCTAAAACCGCTGCAAGGGTTTGGGCAGGTGCGCTGAAAACCGCTTGCAGGGTTCTAAAACCGCTGCAAGGGTTTGGACAGGTGCTATTCATTCGCATCCTTTCTGATTAGGGAAGAAGCGATAGTTAGAGTATTTCATCGGGATAATGGCGGGACGGCAGGTTTGGGGAAATTCTTTTGCCTGCGAGCCTCGCGGGTTGTAGAACGTTGTTGCTTGCCAGCGTCCGGTTTTGTCTTTGAAGATGATGTTATGACCTCCGCCGGTGATTGCGTTGACGCGCTTGCCGTAGGGGCCATAGACGTTGTCGGACACTGCGATAACGCAATCGTAACTGTGGCACGTCTCGTTATTACGTTTGAGCGCATACGTCTCGCTGCCGTCGGGCATCCGGTTTGACCAAATCGCCTGTAAGAGGAAATATTTGCCGTCATGTTTGATAATCGAAACACCTTCGATGTACGGTTCGGGCGTATAAGGCGTTTCCAGCAATGTTTTGATTGGTTCGTCAAAGTCGCTCATATCGGGTTTCATGCGGGCAATTTGGTGGTTGAGACCGACAAAATAGACTGTTCCGTCGGTATCTTCGAAGAGGCTGCCGTCGATGCGCGGAAAAATCGGTTTATCTTTGTTGCCTTCGATATTGATATACGGGCCTTCGGGCTTGCCGCTGGTACTTTTGAGGATAAACGAACCTTGTCCGGCGGCCGAGTTATTGACACAAGCAACTATAAACCAATTATTTAAACTTTTGATGTAATGCAATTCCGGCGCCCACAGAGCGCGGGACTTGGTGTCGAGAGTATCGCCGTTGACCGACAGTAGCGGTTTGCCGTCGGGTTTTTTAACTATAAACGGTTCCCGTTGCCACGTACCGTCTTTTTCAAAGCCCCAGATCATACCGACGGAATCCCATTTGACCAAATCTTTCGACTTCCATAGAAAGATACCGTCGTTCCAGTCCCAGCAGTGCGGCACGCCGGAAGTCGTTTTACGCGCCGTCGTGCCGGTCATGTAATAATAATCGTCCGGCCCCGACATCACCCACGTATCACGCAGCCACGTATCCATTGCCGGTTTCACGCAGTCGGGGATGCGGGTATTAGGGTCGCGAGTGTTGGAGATACCGTATTCCGGTTCGTCTTCCGTCTCTGTTTTAACCTGATGTTGAAGCGCTTCCATTTCGGTCTGCTGTCCTTTATCGCCCTGTTGCGACATCCATTGTGAGAGTTTTTCTCTCAACGTCATTAATTGTTTGGAATATAGCGGATTAGCGGCAAGATTATTCATCATCGACGGGTCGTTTTTAACGTCGTAGAGTTCTTCTTTGGGGCGTGTGCGGTAGATAGTAGTTCGTTGGCGTGCAAAATCGTCATTGTCAGCCTTTTGCATCCATGACGACCAGACAGCGTCTTTTGCGGTAGTTGCAACGCAGTCGAAAGTTGCTTCCGGCGTCAGATTGAGGATATATCTGTAATCGGCATCTCTTACCGAGCGTATCCCGTAATAGTCTGATCCTGAAATAATTCCGCGAGTAGTATGAATAGAATACGTATAATCCTTAAATTTTTGCGACGGTTTTCGTATGATATTCAAGAACGATTTTCCGTCGATATTTGCCGGTTGTTTGCCACCTGCAATATCAATAACGGTAGGAGTAACGTCAACGTATTCGCACATTGCGTCGGTTCGGGATTCTGGTTTGGTAACGCCTTTCCATCGGACTATAAAAGCCGTTTGCAAGCCATAATCATAGCACGTCCATTTGGCGAAAGGAAACGAGTATCCCTGTTCGCTTGTAAAGATAAAAACGGTATTGTCGGTCAGTCCGTATTTGTTGAGCAGGGCGTCAACTTTGCCGACATCGCTGTCTAACTGATTGATTTCGGCAAGATAAGCGGCATATTTTTCGCGCGTTTCTTTGGTATCTACGAGATTAGGCGGCAGGGTAAGTTTGTCGGGGTCGAAGAGCGAGCGGTCGCCGCGTGTCCACGGGCTATGCGGGTCGTGGGATGCGACGAAGAGAAAAAACGGCTTGTTTTGTGCGGCAACGTCGGATAAAAACGGCTCGATAAGGTCTTGACGCACATTTGCGGCGCCTTTTCCGAGAAACTCAAAAGGGAAAGATGCTTCGGGAGCGAAATGACGTTTGCCTTGCAAGGCGACACGATAGCCGGTCTCTTTGAGATACGCCGGAAGCGTTGTAATACCCTGATTGATAAAGGTATGATTAGGATATGCGCCCGACCTGACAGGGTAGAGACCTGTGAGGAGGCATTGTCGCGTCGGCGAACTCATTGCCGTAGCCTGAAAGAAGTTGTTGAACTTCAACCCCTGCGCCGCCAAACGGTCGATGTTGGGGGTTTTGGAGTTGACGCTTCCGTAGCAGCCTAAGTCTTGCATTCGGCAATCGTCGGCCATAAACAATACGATGTTAGGGCGTGTGTTTTGCGCCAGAAGCGACGATGTTGCGGCTATTCCTATTCCGGCAAGAAAAATTGTTGTTTTGATGTTTTGTTTCATTTTATTTCGGTCTTGGAACTACCATAGAGCGTTTTTCCCATTCGAGATAACGAGATTCCATTTCGGAGACTTTTTCCGGAAAATCGGCGGCGCGGTCGTGCATTTCGGTTCTATCGTCGTTCAAATTATAGAGTTCCCACCGTTCGGCTTTCGGACCTCGTACTATCTTCCAGCCGGAAGCGTCGATAAGGGCTTTTTCGTTAAAATGCTCGAAGCACAGCTCATTATGTCCTTTGCGCTTACCTGTTTTGAATATCGGTGTGAGGCTTAATCCCTGATACGGAATTATGTTATGTCCGTTATATTCAGCGGGATAAGAAGCCTTAGCGACGTCCAAACATGTAGCCATCAAGTCAATAACATGCCCTTGCTGTTTTGTTACGGCACCTTTCTTTTGTTTCAATCCTTTTGTCCAGTGCACAATCATCGGAGTACATATACCGCCCTCATACTCACGTGCTTTCCAGAAGCGAAACGGAGTATTGGCGACATTAGCCCATTTCGCTCCGATAGCGGCATAGACGTTTTCAGGTCCGGGCAGAGCTTCTTTCTTACGCGGATAAATCATCGGTTCACCGTTGCGTAATTCTGCCGGACGGTCGTTTTCACCGGCCGAATAATCCTGACAATTTTCGTTACTGCAACCGTTATCCGACATGAAGAAAATCAGCGTATTATCCAACTCGCCTGTTTTTTCGAGCATAGCGATAACTTTTCCTATTTCTTTATCCATACGGTCAACCATAGCGGCATGAACAGCCATAGCGCGGGCGTCCCATTCACTGTCGGGATTATTTTCCCATGCGTCCTTAAACTGACGCGGGCTGAGGAAATCGCCTTTCGCATCAAGGATATTCATCTTTTTCATCCGCTCGTAGCGCTTTTCTCTGATAGCATCCCAACCGACGGTATAAGTCTTTTCGTATTTGGCTATATCTTCGGGAAGTGCGTGCAGAGGCCAGTGAGGTGCATGAAACGAAAGGTAGATGAAAAACGGATTGTCGGCAGTCGAATAGCGTTGGATGTACGATACGGCACTGTCGGCGAGGGCTATAGTACTGTAATAATTGTCGGGAACGGTCGTAACCGGTTCTTCACCGTTAACGAGGCTGAAAGGATCGAAGTAATCGACAACGCCATAGATGGTTCCGTAGAAATCGTCGAAACCGCGACGAACGGGATAGTTGTCTCGCGGGGCGAAATCATCGTGTTGAACTTGATGCGCAAGCCATTGTCGCTGGTCGGGTTTGAGAGGCGTTTCGGCGACATGCCATTTGCCTATCATACCGGTCTGATAACCGGCTTGACGCAACACTTCGGCTATTGTAACGCCGTTGTGGGTCATCGTACCGCGATAGCCCGGCTGTCCGGCGTTGAAAGTCATCCTCCCTATACCGGCTTGATGAGGATATAAACCGGTTAATAATGAGGCTCTTGTAGGGCAACTGCGGCTACAATTGTAGAAGCGCGAGAAGCGCAGCCCGTTGTTAGCAAGGCGGTCTAAATTCGGGGTATTGATTTCGCCGCCATAACAACCTAAATCCGAATATCCGAGGTCGTCGGCAAGGATAATGATGATGTTAGGGCGGTCGTCGCCTTTGGCTGATGACGCAGCCGTTATGCTTGCGAGCATCCCGACAATTATTGTTCTCTTTTGTTTCATTATGTTAAAATA
>JAITHS010000183.1 GCA_031279875.1 Tannerella sp. | reverse complement strand
GCTGTTTAACAGGTATTTTAAGTAAAACAACATCCTGTATTGTGAAAACAGGGCTTCACATTGCGTGAAGTCCTGTTTTTTTTTTGTGGTGCAAAGTTATTCCTTTCGTTGGATTTCATTTATGGGGTACTACAACTTTGTTGCATTTGATTATTTGGAAATGGGGATAGACGGAACGTGCATCATCAGGTCTTCGATGAGTTGTGTCAGTTCCGGTATAGGCATCTTCCACGTGAAGTATTCGTGCCGACCGTTGAGGTCGTCTTGCCACGTATTGCTACCGTCGTCGGCTACGGTCATCTTTCCGCGCACGGTGTTGAAATAGTTTGCATAGCCGCGCACGCCGACTAATGCCGCCGTCTGGTCCCAACTGCACCGTCCTTCGGGGTTATCTTGCTTCAAACATATCGTAAATGCCTCTTTTGCAGGGGTATCGGATATGTTTGATTCGATAAGGCGTTTGCCGGTAAGTATTTTTTGACCTATCTCAAAACCACTCAAATAGATTTGTGATGGCCACTCGGTCATCACTTTTTGCGAGGATTTTGTGTCGCAATGAACGTTGTATTCTCGACCGGAAGGGAAACCGCCTGCCATAGAGACAAGATGTTTTACTTTCTTGCTAATCAACTGTTTGCCGTTGAGTTTGCTGTATTCGTCGGGTTTGGAATCAAGCAATGCCGCCAGATTGGTAAAAAAACCGACGGTTACAATCACTACCGAGTTGTCAGGTTCGGCGGCGAGAATTTTACGATAAACGGCAACTGCATCCGGCGCGTCGGATGTTTTCCGTAACTTGTGCCGAAACTTGGCCGGTAGCGCTTCCGCCCAACTCGGATTATGTCCGTCGGCTTGAGTAACGCCTTGCTGCGGTTTGCCGATAGGAAGGCTCGGTCGTCCGTAATAAGTGTTGATAACGTCAATGCTCGGACAGGAAAACTCGTATTTGTTGCACGACACAGTAGCCAGCAGGCGCACTTCGCCTTTGTCGGCGAGGGCATGCAGGAGTGTCAGAGCGCCTACGTCGTCGTAATCGGGTCCTAAATCGGTATCAAAAATGAGAGATACCGGTTTGTTTGATGAACTGTTACAACTCGCCATTGCAAGAATTAAAATACTTATAATCAAGTGTTTCATTTTTATTTGTTTTGAATTTCGATTTGCGACCAATAGCCTGCTTCATACGACCATCCGTTGGGCATGTTCAGCAATTCTATTTTGACTTTCTGTCCGGCATATTTAGATAAATTGACTTTAAGGTCTGTCCAATCTTTCTTTTTGTCACTTCCTATCGTTTGTTTGAGGATTTCTTTACCATTAATTTTAACGACCAAATCCCAGTCGCCTTGCGGGTGGTACGAAACCGAAAGCAAAAGCGATGATTCCCGATTTTGAGGCAGTTCGATTTCGCGGCTCAAAATACATGGTACTCCTTTTCCTTTGGGATGTGTCAGGAAAACGTTTTCTTTGCCGCGAAATTCGGGCAAGATACCCGGATTCATGGCCGATCCGCAATCTGTAATTATCCATCCGGGGAAATGATGCGACACGGCGTCCTGCATGGTGCGGAACTCTCTGTATTTGATTTGCGACCGTTCTTCGTCGGTAAAGAGTGATTTGTCAATCGGTAGCGGGTCCCAACTCTTCATCGTCGGTGTCAGTAGCGGTTTGGCGACGGGGATGACGAAGTATTCTTCGCCGTTGGCGTCTTTCTCTATTCTGCCTCCCTGTTTGATTACTGCTTGGCGTGCAAGTTTTTCGCATACGTCAAGCAGTAACGGAAAATTATACTCCGTGTGTGAAAACTTACGGCTTTCGTCTAATTTTTCACTGAAACGTGGCGGCAATTTTGAGAAACCGAGCGTGGTAAACAGTACGCCGCCGGCATTGGAAGGATTGCAGTCGGAATCTTGTCCGCAACGGGTCGAGATAACGATAGTGCGGTCGAGGTCGCCTTTGCCGTAAAGAAGCCCCATCAGGATATATGCGCCGTTTATTTTGGCGTCGATGTTATAACTGCCGGCATTGCATGTAACACGCCTGTAATTGAGATTGTCGTGATATTTGGATTCTACTTTTTGCCAAGTCTGTTCCCATTCGTCCGGATTTTCGCCATACCATTGAAGCATATCGCGCACCATTTCGGCATACTGAGAATCTTCGGGAATTGATTGAAGGGCTGTCCGAATGATTTTAATAACATCGGTTTCAAAAAATGCTTCGGCATACATCGCACCGACAAAAATGCCTGCATAAACGCCGTCGCCGTAGTTCATCAGGCGTCCGAACTTGTCGCCAAGCGCAATGACGATGTTCGGAAGACCGGGCGCTATCAAGCCTGAAAAATCGGCTTCTATCTGATAATCAATATCATCGGCATGAACGTTAAACTGCGGATGCGAGCAATCAGGCGGTGCAATGCCGTTTCGGAGGTTCCGGCGACCTTCTTCGTTGGCGTGCCAGAGCGGGTAGCCGCTGTTTGCAAAGTCAATGCCCGCTTGCCGAATTGATACGTCAAGACCGTATTGTTCCATAGAGCGAAGA
>JAITHS010000088.1 GCA_031279875.1 Tannerella sp. | reverse complement strand
GGAAAATACCGATAACAAGTTTATATATCACGGCGCAGGAAATCCGTATTTGCCGCTGTGGGAACATTTGCCCGACGGCGAACCGCGTGTTTTTGAAGACCCCGACAAGCCGGGTAAATACCGTGCTTACATTATCGGCTCGCACGATGTGCGTTTCAAGTCTTATTGCGGCGCAGATATTCGGATGTGGTCGGCGCCGGTAGAAGATTTGTCAAGTTGGCGCGACGAAGGCGCTATTTTTACTTATCCGATCGACGGGCAATGGGACGTGATGTACGCGCCTGACATTGTGGAAGTGAAACGCAAAGACGGCGCAAAAGAGTATTATCTTTTTCCACATAGTCGGGGCAGAAATCGTGAAGCGATGGTTTGTAAAGGCACGCGCCCCGACGGACCGTTTACGCCAATCAATCTAACAGCCGACGGAACAAAAACTTTGCCCGGCAGCATTTTAGGCTTCGATCCCTCTGTCTTTATCGAATATATTACCGACCCTGCCGACCCCGACTACAAAACCGGCTTCAGAGCTTACGGATATTGGGGATTCCAACGCTCGTTGGCAGCGCAGTTAGACCAAAATACTATGTACTCTGTTCGCCCCGAAACAGAAATCATCCCTTATTTTATGCCTTCAAGTTTCAGCTACGGCACTCTGCGCGACCCACAGGGTACAACATATCCGCATATTTATCCTGATGAAAATCTCGGCGCGTTCAACTTTTTTGAAGCCTCTTCTATTCGCAAAGTCGGAAATAAATATGTAACGATTTACAGCGGCTATTCCGGTCCCGATTACGGATTAAGCAATACCAATTCGGCTTTGAGATACGCTTATGGCGATTCTCCTTTGGGGCCATGGAAAAGCGGTGGCGTTTTAGTCGATTCGCGTGCGCCTGTACCCAATAACGACGGCTTTAATCTGCAAACTTCCAACGCAGGACACAACACGCACGGCAGCATTGAACAGATTAACGGACAATGGTATGTGTTTTATCACCGTCCGCCGCGAGGCTTTGGTTATGCTCGTCAGGCAATGGTGGCGCCCATTAAAGTGGAGTGGAACGAAAAACCTGTTGCCGAAGGGGGAACAGTCTCTATCAGAGCTTTCGACCCTTACGCTGAAAATAATCTTTCGACAGCCGCCGATACGCAAGGAAACGAATACAAAGGTGCCGAAGTTACGTCCGAAGGGTTTCATATCTTCGGTCTCAATCCCTATCAATATTATTCGGCAGGAATAGCCTGCTATCTTTCCGACGTCGGGCTGCAGCAGGATTCGTGGGATATTTGGGATAATTCGGCGCCTCTTGCTAATATCAAAAACGGCAATATAATAGGATATAAATACTTCGGATTTGGAGGTTTACGTAAAGATACCTTAGGCTTAAAAGCTTTTGAGGGAACTCGCAAAGGCAACAATACGGCGTTTAACCTCTTTCTTACTCCCAAAACAACGAAAGCATTCAAAGTAAACGTTTGGTTGGACGGACCTTGGGACAATAATACTTGGCAAGGAACGAAAATCGGCGAAATAGTTGTTGCCGACAATTCCGCACCGAAAACAACGCAATACAAGATTGATGTATCGCCCTTTGTTGATGATTTGGATAAAAAACACGCCATTTTCCTTGTAGCCGAAAGTGAAGATACAGGCAATCTTTGTGATATAATCGGACTTGCTTTCTCTTCTGATAATAAGCAAATTGTCCGTCCTATTCCGCCGACGGTAAATATTACCGTAAACGGTAAAACGATTGACTTACCCGCAACGCCTGTACGTTCTACCAACATCAACGGCATTACCGGTTACGACTTATACGAAACAACTTTTGTCGGCTCTGATTCGCAAACAGTGCCTGTTGTTTCGGCTTCGTCCGACAATCAAGACGTCAAGATTTCAATCACGCAAGCATCAACATCTATCGGAACGGCTACCGTAAAATTCGATTATCAAGGAGTAGTGAAAACCTATAAAATCAATTTCGGTATCATATAAGCCATTGGCAGAAAGCAGGAATGATACAATCAAACGATAGGTAATGACGGTACCCAAAACCCTTGCAGTGGTTTTAAACCCTGCAAGCGGTTTGGAGCTTACATCCGTCATTGGTAGGAACGAAGCAATCCAGCGTGCTTTTTGCAAACGGATACGGAAGCAAACTTGTTAAGGGAACCTCGAAAAACTCAATTTTTAGAGGTTCCCTTAATACTCTTCTATATTATCGATTTGTTCGTAGCCTTCGAGGTCTTCTTCGTTGAAGTCTTCGTCGCCGTAGAAGTTGTCGTCAGTGTCGTTTGTGAAAGTTTTCACTTCGTGATCGAAATCGACAAATTGCGCCGGAGGTTCGCCCGATGACTTGGTAATGAGCGGCTCTCGGATGTCTTTACCGGTGATGATTTCGCGCAGTTCGATATAGAAAGCACGCTCGGTCATCGGGTCGAATACGTAGAGCAGTTTCTGGCGCTCATCTTCAACAAGTTCTTCGATACGAGTATCGTCCATTACGAAAGAATCTTCTTCGGATGACGTATCCATCTCAATTTGAGTAATTTCCGTATGTTTGTTCCACTCATCTCCGCAGATGAAGAAAGAGTAGAATGATTTCTCGTCATAGCCCGTAGCTTTAAGTATGACGTTGTGGAAATCCAAGAACGTAGCGTCCGAATTTATCTGTATTTCTCTTTGGAAGTTGTCTGCTTCGTCTGATAACAATAAAAATCTGTAAACCATATAAACTTAATTATGAATTATGAATTATAAATCACTAATCACTAACCGTTAATCATCTATTGATCCGCGTACGATACCTCGTTTTGACGATTTGATAAAGTTAAGGATAAGGTCGCGTTCGGCACTTGGTTGGTAATCGGTTTCGATAGTATGCAAGGCATCGGTATTATTGAGTCCCCGCGTGTAGAGTGTGCGGTAGATATCCTGAATGAGGAATATTTGGTCGTTGGTAAAACCGCGCCGGTGGAGACCTACGATGTTTATGCCGCAGTAAGCGATAGGGTCGCGTCCTATTAGGGTATAAGGCGGGATATCTTTTCCGACGCGCGAACCGCCCTGAATCATAACGTGTTGCGAGATACGAGTAAACTGGTGGACGAGCGAGCCTCCGCTGACGATAGCGTAGTCGTCGATTTCAACTTCTCCGGCTATTTGCGAGGCGTTACCGATGATAACGTTGTTATGGACTACGCAGTCGTGCGCTACGTGCGAGTACGCCATTATCAGGCAGTTATCGCCTATAACGGTTTCTCCTTTCGATTCTGTGCCGCGGTTGACGGTTGCACATTCGCGGATGATAGTGTTGTTACCGATTATGGCAACAGATTCTTCTCCGTGAAATTTGAGGTCTTGCGGTATGCCGGCGATGACTGCGCCGGGAAATATTCGACAATCGGAGCCAATTCGCGCACCGTTAAGAACGACTGCGTGAGGGTAGATATGGCAATTGTCGCCTATTGTTACGTCTTGTTCGATGACTGCAAACGGTTCTACGGTAACATTTTGACCGATACGGGCATCAGGGTGAATAACGGCTAATGTTGAGTGCATATTTTACTTGTTTTTAATTATTTGTGCCATTAATTCGGCTTCGCAGACCACCTTTTCGCTGACGAAGACATAGCCTTTGATGGTGGCGATGCCGCGCCGGATGGGCGAAGTCAGTTGTGTTCGAAAGATGAGCGTATCGCCGGGTACGACTTTTTGGCGGAATTTTACGCCGTCAATCTTCATAAAATAAGTCGAATAGCGTTCCGGCTCGTCAACGGAATTGAGGACGAGCAAGCCGGCTGTTTGCGCGAGGGCTTCGACTAATAGGACGCCCGGCATGACGGGTTCCTGCGGGAAATGTCCTTGAAAGAACGGCTCATTGACGGTAACATTCTTAATACCAACTATATAGTCGCCACCGATTTCGATGATTTTGTCAACAAAAAGGAAAGGATAGCGATGCGGGAGGAGTTCGCGTATTCGGTTGACGTCCATCACAGGCGTTTCTAATGCGTTGTATATCGGCGGTTGTATGTCGTTGAGTTTGATGTCTTTACGTATCAGACGGGCGAGTTGGTTGTTGATTTTGTGACCCGGACGTGTGGCGATGATATGACCTTTTATCGGCTTGCCTATCAGGGCAATATCACCGATTACGTCTATCAGCTTGTGGCGTGCCGGTTCATTGGGACAGGCAAGCGGGCGGTCGTTGATGTAGCCAAACTCCGTTACGTTTTGGTGTGGTAGCCCCAAAGTGTCGGCAATATGATCCAATTCGGACTGTTGCATCTGTTTGTCGTAGATAACTATCGCATTATCAAGGTCTCCGCCTTTGATAAGGTTGTTTTGCAGCAACATTTCAATCTCGCGTACGAATACAAATGTACGCGCGTGAGAGATATTATCGTGAAATTCGGACAGTTCCGACAGCGTGGCATACTGATTCGACAGCACGGGCGAATCGAACTCAATTAAAACGTTGAGACTAAACTTGTCGTCGGGCAGGATTATGATCGACGAGCCTGTTTTTTCGTCCTTAACCTCGATCTTATGGCGCACGATATAATAATCTTTGGGGGCGTTTTGCTCCGTAACACCCACTGTCTCAATATTCTC
>JAITHS010000061.1 GCA_031279875.1 Tannerella sp. | reverse complement strand
TCTTCGGCAAAAAGTCCTTTGAAGAGTTCTTTTTTGCCTGAAAACAAGGCGTCGAACGTCGATACCGTCAGCGATTTACCGAAACGGCGCGGGCGGGCGTAAAAATATACCGAACCGGTGGCTATTAAATTAACCAAATACTTGGTTTTATCCACATAAAGACAATTGTCTTCGCGGATTTTATCGAATGTCTGTATGCCTATCGGCAGTTTTTTCAATTTTGTTTCCATTTGCAAATATTTTTTCTTGACACCTGCAAAATTAAATAAAAATCACGTACTTTCCAAATAAGGCCATCAAACCCTTGCAGCGGTTTTAAACCACTGCAAGGGTTTTGGGTACCGTCATCCTATTTAGCCGTAAACGCGTCGTAATTCTTAATTCTTAATTTTTAATTTTTAATTGCAATCGGTTTATGCAGGCCATTCCGGTTCGAGACCTTGCGAGCGTATTGAAGTTTGAAAATCGGCGAGGCGTGGAGGCGTTTCGCGGACGGCACGGGGAGTAGTTTGGTGTTTAAGCGCGTATGCCGTCAGGCATCCGACGGCTTCGCCGATGCTCCATTCAACGGGGTGGAGGCGGTAACAGCCGTTAGTGATGTGCGTTGTGCCGATGTTTTTGCAGGCGGGGAGGAGGTTCTCCATCCGTTGCGGTATGAACGCTCCAAGCGGTAGCTGAAATGGCAACGACGGGAAGTCGATATAGTTGTTGCCTTTCGTACTTGGGTGTAAATCAATATGATAGTATCCGGTGCCGACGCTGTCGTAGAACTTTGCGGCGGTGGCTTCGCCCGATACTGCTATGCGCTGCTCTTTGCCGACATGTTCTTCGAGAACGGTAAAAAGCGCTTTGATACGTCGTGCTTCGCGGACATACGGATATTTAGCCATGCCGTCGTCGGTACCCATAATATCGCCGCGCAATCGCAACCCCGACCAGCCCGTACCGCCGTCGGGACGCGGACATTCCGTTTGCAGCCAGTAAAGCAGCGACAGGCTCAACTCTTTACCTTTAATGAAATGTTTGGCAAAATCCTTACCGTCGAGATTGCCGAGAGCATAGTCGTTTTGAGGCCAGTTGACGAGGCAAATATCGCTGTCGTAACAGCCCGACAGGAAGTTATCCTTATAAATAATACGCCGGTAGTTCCACAGATTGAGGATACCGCCGTCGATAGATTTGCCGTCGGGATTGAAACCGAGTTTTTTTGGTTCCAGCGTCGATGGGTTTGAATATGTCAGGTCGAGCAGTTTTCCCGACCATGCCGGTGTCAGTGCGGGAATATGATTACGCCAGAAATTATACGACTTCGGCTTGTCGATGATATTATTTGCTCCCGGAATATTATCAACGGCAAAACAGACTGTAAACGCCTGCTGATTAGCGGGATCGGCATGTTCTGCGGCGTGCATTTCGCCTGTATCTTTTTGGGCTTCTGCGCCGGTAACGTATTCCGTACCTGTCAAATGCAGCAGATCGCCGAGTTCGGTAGCGTCAATAAAATACGGAGCGTTGAGTATCAACTCATTACCGCTTTTGAGGCTGCGAACTTTGAGTGCCTGCACCTTATCGCCTGTAACATCTGCCGCAACAGCCTTATATTCAAGCAGTAATGTCATTTTTCCGGCACTGATATACGGATTAAAGATGTCATAAAGTGCAGCCAGAGCGACACGCGGTTCGTGGCATAATACCGACACGGAGCCGCCGCCGGGGTTTAGATAGCGACGTTCTTTGGCGGCTTCCGTCAAGGGGTAGGTGCGACGGTAGATGTCTCTAACGGCTGTTCTGAACGTGCGGTAAGACGCCGGTGCGCCGTGCGTTTCTATCCACGGATGTTCATCCGGCGGTACGCCTTGCGAGGTCAGCTGCCCGCCGAGCCAGTCGGTT
Organism: Tannerella sp.; assembly: GCA_031279875.1. Classification (GTDB taxonomy): domain Bacteria; phylum Bacteroidota; class Bacteroidia; order Bacteroidales; family Tannerellaceae; genus Tannerella. The sequence continues at coordinate 3,587 of JAITHS010000061.1, read as the reverse complement.
TCTTCTGTCATAATAATTTTTAGACCGTTACGCAACGCCGCTATTGCTGCCGCGCAACCACCGAGACTGCCGCCTGCTATTACGACGTCGGCTTTCATTTCTTTTGCTTTCAACGTTTCGACGGCGTTCAACGCTTCGACTTCGGTTTTTGATGAAATATTGGAATTTGCCGACAATGAGTAAGGTAAAGCGCTTGCTATTCCGCCTGCCAGTCCGTATCCGATAAAATTTCTTCTGTTCATTTTTCAAAATTTTGCCTGCAAAGATAGTGTTTTTTTCAAAATTAAAATTATTTTCTTACCTTTGCGGGTCGAAATATATTTATGATTTTGTTAAATTACATATCTGATCGCAACCCTTGCAGCGGTTCAAACCCTTGCAGCGGTTTTAAACCCTGCAAGCGGTTTCTCCTACCTAACCCTTGCAGTGGTTTTAAACCCTGCAAGCGGTTTCTCTTACATTATCTTACTCTTTTAATTATCTCCGCCTGCGCAAATATCGGCAACCCAAACGGAGGTCCGCCCGATTACGACCCGCCGAAATATATCAGCAGCAAGCCTGCCGTCAATCAGTTGAATTTCAATGGTAAAACGATAGAAATAACTTTCGACGAGTTCATTTCCGTTGATAATCCGAGCGAAAACGTCATCATAACGCCTCCTCAGAAACAAAACCCTTATATTCAGGCGCTTGGCAAAAAGGTGAGGGTTGAACTCAAAGACACACTCAAAGAAAATACTACTTACACGCTTGACTTTACGAGTTCGATATCCGATAACAATGAAAAAAATGTACTCGAAAATTACAGTTTTGCTTTTTCTACCGGCGAAACGCTTGATACTATGCAGATTAGCGGCACATTATTACAAGCTTCCGATCTTGAACCGGTATCGAAAATTCTTGTCGGAATCCACAGCGATCTGTCGGATACGGCTTTCGTCAAGACACCGTTTCTGCGTACTTCAAAGACTAACGAATACGGGCAATTTGTTATCCACAACGTAACGCCCGGCACATACGCCGTATTTGCGCTCGACGACAAAAACCGCAACTACGCCTACGATAAAGCCAATGATGAATCGCTCGCCTTTCTTGATACTCTCGTTGTAACATCGTGCGAACGTAAATTTGTGCCTGATTCCGTGTTTAGAGATACTGTAATCAACAAAATTGATACTGTCGTCTTTGATTCCATAGCGATGGTAGAAAAGACTATTTTTTATCCTAATGACCTGATATTATGGTATTTCAACGATTCGATAACGCCTCGTCAGCGGATACTTCGACCGGAACGCCCGCAGGATTACATTTTTACACTCAAATTTAACGCCCCGCTCGATACTTTGCCTGAAATCATGCCGCTCAATTTTGCTGCACCCGACTCTATGTGGTATGTTACCCAAAAAGCCGATGACCCGGAAAGTTTCGCTATAAACTATTGGTTATTAGATTCTTCCATATACAAGATTGATACTCTGATGATTGCCGTAACATATCTGAAAAACAACGACTCCATACCGGATTTGCTTGAATTACAGACAGATACGTTCAGCCTTGTTAATAAGGAAACGCAAATGAAAAAAAAGGAGAAGAAACCAAAAAAGAAGCCTAAAATCCGTAAAACAACGCCCAAAGATTCGTTATCGGTCGATTCCGTGCCGCCTCCGCCACCGCCGATACCGCTTCAAATGGATATAAAACCGTCAGGCGCGCTTAATCCTTATGATATTATAACGATAGTTTTCGGCGAGCCGGTAACGGATGTGCGTAAAGAGTTTTTTAAGATGGAGATTGGCGTCGATACGCTCTTTGAGGCTGTGGAATTTGATTTTGAGGAAGATACGTTGCATGCTATGACGTATCTCGTTAAACGGCAGTGGAAATATAACGAAAAATACCGTCTGACGGTCGATTCGGCTTCATTACGAGGCGTTTACGGACATTATAACGATTTAACAACAGTATCATTTACCGTTAAAGACGAAAAAGAATACGGACATCTTTCGATTGCTGTTACCGGACTTCCGATGATGTTATCAGTTCAAGACAGTCTGACAACCGAACCGACTAATAATCAGACAGTTACTCCCGCTTTCATCGAACTGTTAAACTCTACCGGCACTGTTGTGCGTACAGCGAGGGTAGAAAATGGCGTTGCCGTTTTTCGCGACATGCCTGCCGAGAAATATTACGCCAAAATAATCTTTGATACTAACGGCAACGGCAAATGGGATGCAGGCAACTACGAAGAACGCCGTCAGCCCGAAAAGGTTGTCTATTGCATGACGCAATTCGAGATACGTACTAACTGGAAGATTGAAGAATCATGGGACGTCGGTAAGAGTAAACCGGACGAAAAACCGTTGGAGTTGCTCAAAAACAAGCCTAAAGAAGATAAGAAAAAGAACCGCAACTGGCGTGAAGAAAGCAAACAGCGCGGTGGCGGCGGCTCTATGGGCGGCGGCTTCGGCGGTCTCGGAGGATTAACGGGAGGGAGGTTTTAGGTATGATTATTAACAAGAAAATTAATAGTATTATGATTACGTGTCAAAAATATATTCTATTCGTTTTTGTCTTTTGGGCATGTCAAAATATTTCCGCCCAAACGCATTGTAAATCAATGTCTTACGGCGAAAGTATTACTTATGAGACATACTTTAAGTGGGGGCTGATAATGCCGCGCGCAGGCGACGCAGTGATTAGTTTCAACAAAGATTATACCGTCAAAGGCGCTGATTCGCGTTATCGTCTGCTATTTCGTTCGACACGCTTTTTTGACAGTTTCTACAAGATGCGCGACACCCTTTCGTGCTATTATAACGCTGATAACCAAATAGTTTTCGGCAGCAAACGTACCGATGAAGGCAATTACTACTCGGTTGACGAGCTGACTTTTACCCGCAACGGCGATTCAACCTCCGTTCATTCCTATCGCTATACGCCACGCAGGGTCAAAGTTGATACCGTGATGAGCGGCAAAGGATATGTTACCGACATGCTGGGAGCGTTTTATTACGTCAGAGGATTTGATATGTCGAAACTGCACATCGGCGACGTATTTCCTTTAACCGTCGCTATCGGCAAAGATATGATAAAAGTATCGCTGGATTTCAAGAAGCGCGAAACGATTGAACTCGGCGGCTATAAATTCAATACATGCTATTTTCACGTCAACATATACGATGACGCCTTCGAATCAACTACAACTTCGGCAGAAGTCTGGATTAGCGACGACAAGAATGCTATCCCCGTCAGAATACGTACAAAATTGAAAGTCGGATATGCCGACGTCAGATACAAAGAATCATCAGGCGTCGCTCATGAGTTCAATGCCGTAAAAGGGAATTAAAAATTAAAAATTACGAATTAAAAATTACGACGCTTTTACGGTTAAATAGGATGACGGTACAGGGCATTCGCAGTCCCGCAGGGACGACACTTTATTAACCGGTGACTTTAGTCTCCGGCGAGAAGAGTCATATCAACAATAGTCCCGCATGGGACGACACTTGATTGCGCCGACGCTTATAATGACGGACGTAAGCTCCAAACCGCTTGCAGGGTTTAAAACCACTGCAAGGGTTTTG
>JAITHS010000050.1 GCA_031279875.1 Tannerella sp. | reverse complement strand
ATAATATCGGTAATGGTTTACGCAGCATTCTTCATGATGTCGTGGGGGCCGATTTGCTGGGTGCTGATTTCCGAAATCTTCCCTAACACCATTCGCGGCAAAGCAATAGCTATAGCCGTCGCCGCGCAGTGGATTTTCAACTACATAGTGTCGTCAACCTTCCCGCCGCTCTACGACTTTAGTCCGATGGTAGCATACGGCTTGTACGGCATAATGTGCGTCCTGGCAGCTCTTTTTGTATGGAAAATGGTGCCGGAAACCAAAGGTAAAACTTTGGAAGACATGAATAAACTTTGGAGAAAATCATGACAAAAAAAGTTTTGATATTATTGACGTTAAGTGCATTGAGTAACCTTGTCGGCGCTCAAGACTGGAGCAGAGAAGATTCGATCTGGCTGCTCAATGTGCTTGACGGCAAAACAGAACTGAAAATCAACGAAGATACGAAAAAATCTATCAAAGAGGGCAAACTGATAGCGCCGGAGTGGATGAAAGATAGTTTAGGCAATACGAAAAAAATTGATGTCCGCCGTGATTTCAGTAATGCCGGCGCAGTTGATTCGACGCATATCAGCCGCATCGACCCATACTCGATGCCCCCTGCGGTATATGCCCTTTATGTGCTTTATATGGACAAGTTGGATTCTCTTTATCAAGAAACCGTATCTCTGCTATCGCCCGAAGAACGAGCCAAATTAGAAGAGGCTTTACCGGCAGGAGCACGCCAAACGGTCGGCTTCTCAGTCTCACCTACCGGCGCCACAACAGGTATAGTTATGGGAGGGCTTGATTTTAACCATATCTTGAGCATGGTGTTCAGCCCGTCATACCGTCAAATAGCCCACAACCGCAAACATGCCACAGCGTACAAAAATTATTACGACGCAGGCGCCATACAACCGTCGTTCAAAATGACGGAAAGCGAACGAAAACAATTGCGAAAATCCGCCAACGAAATAATAAAGATAGAATTCAAAAAAGACTGAAAATCTACTTCGTCAAAAGACCGGTTCGGCATACAGTTCGAAAGCATCCGCCTTAACAATCGTCGCATTACAAAAATCGCCGATTGTAGAAGAATGATTTTCTTTCCTTTCTATTAATACTTCGGGATCTATTTCGGGCGAATCATACTCCGTCCGACCGATAAAATAATCTCCTTCGCAGCGGTCAAGCATCACACGAAACGTCTTGCCGACTTTATCTTCGTTGACTTCTGCGGAAATCGACTGCTGAATATCCATCAGACGGTCTAATCGTTGTCGCTTAACGGAATCCGGCACATCGTCGGAATAATGTCTGTAGGAATATGTCCCTTCTTCGTGGCTGTAAACGAAAGCACCCATGCGTTCAAAGCGCGCCTCTTTGACAAATTCAAGCAGTTGCTCAAAATCATCGTCGGTTTCGCCCGGATGACCTGTCATAAACGTAGTGCGCAGATGTATGCCCGGCACTTCTGCGCGAATACGGGCGATGAAATCGTGCGTCTCTGCCCCTGTTATGTTGCGCCGCATCTTTGTCAGCATCCGGTCGCTGATATGTTGAAGGGCGATGTCAAGATATTTACAGACATTCTCACGCTCGCGCATGACGCGCAACAGATTGTACGGAAAATTTGCCGGATAGCCGTAATGCAGCCTTATCCACGCAAGTCCGTCAATATCCGCAAGTCGCTCAATGAGTTCGGGTAACGCTGCATAACGATACAAATCTATCCCATAATAAGTCAAATCCTGAGCAATAACCTGTATTTCTTTAACGCCCTGTTTGACGAGCGATTGCGCTTCTTTGACAATTTCATCCGCCGGACGCGACACATACTTGCCCGTCATTAACGGAATAGAACAGTAAGCGCATTTGCGGTCGCAACCTTCCGAAATTTTCAACCATGCGTAATGTTTCGGCGTCGTTAGCAAACGCTCGTCCGATAAATCAGCATAATACGATTTGCCGACATCTTGAAGCACATCTTTCCAGTTAAACTTTCCGTAAAACCGGTCAACAAACGGCAATTCCTTTTTAAGGTCGGTAGCAAATCGCTCCGACAGGCACCCCATTACAAACAGTTTGCCTATTCTATTGCTTTGCTTGGCGCTTTCAAGTTCAAGCAATATATTGAGTGATTCTTCCTTCGCTTCGTCAATAAACCCGCACGTATTAACAATAACGATTTCGCCGTTAACCTTCTTGGGGTCATGCTCTACGCGAAATCCGTTAGCCTGAAACTGCCTCATAAGTCTCTCGGAATCAACAATATTCTTCGAGCATCCAAGCGTAATAATATCTACTTTATTCTTTCGCATTCTCAAATTTTAGACTGCAAAAGTAGTATAAAAATTTGACTTTATTAATTATTTTTGTATCTTTGCGGCATTACAAACAAGTAAACTAACAAATAAACAGTTAAAAATGAAACAATTAACAGCAAAAGAGATACGGCAATCGTTTCTTGATTTTTTTGCATCCAAAGGGCATCATATTGTGCCGTCGGCGCCGATGGTCATTAAGGGAGACCCTACGCTGATGTTTACCAACGCAGGGATGAATCAGTTTAAGGATGTTATTCTCGGTAATGCGCCGGTCAAATATCCGCGTATCGCCGATTCGCAAAAATGTCTTCGCGTGAGCGGCAAACATAACGACCTCGAAGAAGTAGGACATGACACCTACCATCATACAATGTTTGAGATGCTGGGCAACTGGTCGTTTGGCGACTATTTCAAAAAGGAAGCCATTGATTGGGCATGGGAATATTTAGTTGATAATCTTGGACTTAATCCGGCACAGTTATATGCTACCGTGTTTGAAGGCAGTCCGGCGGAAGGGCTTTCACGCGATGATGAGGCGGCTTCTTACTGGGCTAAATATCTGCCTGAAAACCATATACTTGAAGGTAATAAAAAAGATAATTTCTGGGAGATGGGCGATACTGGTCCGTGCGGGCCGTGTTCGGAAATTCATATCGACATACGTCCTGATGATGAGCGTATTAAGACACCCGGTGCGGCGCTCGTCAACAAAGATAACCCGCTCGTAATTGAGATTTGGAACCTCGTCTTTATGCAGTACAACCGCAAGTCGGACGGCTCACTCGACCCGTTGCCAAACAAGGTCATTGATACCGGTATGGGCTTCGAGAGGCTCTGTATGGCGCTGCAAGGCACGAAATCGAACTACGATACCGACGTTTTTCAACCTCTCATTCATGCTATTGCCGACATAACAGGCTCGAAATATGGCGCTGATAAACAACGTGATATAGCCATGCGCGTTATTGCCGACCATGTCCGCACGATTGCTTTTTCGATTACCGACGGTCAGTTGCCGTCGAACGCAAAGGCAGGCTACGTCATTCGCCGCATCCTGCGCCGCGCCGTCCGATACGGATATACGTTTCTCGAACGCCGTGAAGCATTTATGTACCGCTTACTGCCGGTGCTGATCGACACGATGGGAGCGGCTTATCCAGAACTCGCTGCTCAACAGGAACTTATCTCCAAAGTAATGAAAGAAGAAGAAGACGCTTTTCTGAGAACTTTGGAAACGGGTATTCGTCTGTTAGACAAAAAGATAGAAGATTCCCGCACGTCAGGTATTACGGTACTTGACGGCGCCGATGCTTTCGTTTTGTACGACACCTACGGTTTTCCGCTTGATTTGACGGAACTGATTCTGCGCGAAAACGGTATGAGCGTTGATATTGAAACGTTTAACTCTGAAATGCAAAAACAAAAAGAGCGTGCCCGCAACGCTGCGGCTGTTGAGACGGGCGACTGGACAGTGATACGCGACGGTGATACGGAATTTGTTGGCTACGACCAAACGGAATGTGAGACACGTATCCTGCGGTATCGCCTTATCAAACAGAAAAACAAGGAGTTATATCAAATCGTTCTCTCTCAAACTCCTTTCTACGCAGAGATGGGCGGTCAGACGGGAGATAGCGGGTGGCTCATCGAAGTTCAAGCTTCGGAAGTTGAAGGTTTGCAGACAAATATCCTTGACGTCAAACGCGAAAACAATCTCTCCGTCCACATTGCAGCCAAACTGCCGACAGACCCGACAGCAACATTCACCGCTAAAATAGACGTCGCAAAACGCATCCGAACCGAATGTAATCACTCCGCGACACACCTCCTCCACGAGGCTTTGCGGGAAGTTATCGGTAAGCATGTCGAACAAAAAGGCTCTTATGTATCTCCCGACACATTGCGTTTTGACTTTTCTCATTATCAAAAAGTTACCGACGAAGAAATACGCCGCGTAGAGCAAATCGTGAACGCCCGCATACGCGAAGATATCGCACTCGACGAACGCCGACATGTCCCTATTGCAGAAGCTCGCGAGATGGGTGCAATGGCTCTTTTCGGTGAGAAATACGGTGAAGATGTGCGCGTTGTGCGCTTCGGTAGTTCGATTGAACTGTGCGGCGGTACTCATATCCCCTCGACAGGTCGCATCGGCTCAATGTATGTTGTGGGCGAAAGTTCGATAGCCGCCGGAGTGCGACGCATCGAAGCCGTAACCGGAGAAGGCGCCGAAAGGCTGTTTTACTTTGTGCAGGACGGTATAAGAGAGTTGAAAGCAATGTTTAACAACGTCCCCAACCTCGCCGCAACCGTCCGCAAATCGATCGAAGAGAACGCCGAACTGAAAAAACAACTTGCCGAATATGCCCGTGAACGTGTCGCCGCCCTCAAACAGCAGATACTCGCCCGCGCCGAAGTGCGCAACGGCGTCAAAATACTGATATACAAAGGTAACGGCAACGTCGATGCTTTCCGCGACATAGCTTTCCAAATCAAAGGCGAAGAGCCGTCTAACGAAACAGTCCTCTTCGTAGCAGGTATCACCGACGGCGACAAGTGTGGCTTGGTAGTGATGTTAAGCGACGCTCTTGTGGCTGACGGATTTAACGCCGCAACCCTAATAAAAGAAGGCTCAAAGCATATTCAAGGCGGTGGCGGCGGTCAGCCTCACTTCGCCACAGCCGGCGGCAAAAACAGCGATGGTGTTCCGACAGCAGTGGAAACAATTGTTAAGTTAGTGGTTAGTGATGTTTTTAAATTATGAAATATATTTTATTGATTTTTACTTTGTTATCGGCAGTAAGTCTGTCTGCTCAAACGAAAAGCGACTATGAGGAACTGACCGATACAAAGCCGCATGACGGCGAACAGGTATGGTCGAAACTACCCGAAACGCCGCAGATTTCGTGGGGTAGCGTTTATACTCGCTATGCCAAAAATAACGTGCCGACGCTTACGCCTGCCAAAACGTTTAAAACAAATGCGTGGCGCGGCGAACGTGTTAATGTTCAGGCCGTTATATGGTCTAAAACAGCGCTTCGGGATTTACGCATCACCGCCGACAATCTCGTTAAAGGCACGGCTGTGATTAGTGCCGACAATATCAGCCCGTCGTTTGTGCGCTATGTTATGACCGACGAGTTAAACAAGGACGGCAAAGGGGCGTGCGGTCATCGCGCCGATAAATCGCAATGGGATTCGTCGATGGTTGCCGACCTGTTGTATAAGCCTGAATTAAAGGATGTTAAAGCCTGCACGGCACAACCGCTCTGGCTTACGGTAAAAATTCCGCCGGACGCTATGCCGGGTGTTTACAAGGGCGCCGTAACCGTCAAAGGTACAGGCTTCAAAGACCTGCGTCTTATGCTTGAAGTGAAGGTTTCGGAACACGTTTTGCCGTCTGCCGAAGAGTGGGCTTTTCATCTTGATTTGTGGCAAAACCCATATTCCGTAGCGCGTTATTATGACGTTCCGCTGTGGAGTGATGCGCATTTTGAGGCTATGAGACCGGTTATGAAACGTCTCGCCGACGCAGGGCAAAAAGTCATTACCGCTACTATCATGCACAAGCCGTGGAACGGTCAGACGGAAGATTATTTCAGCAGCATGGTAGCGAAAATCAAACGTCCAGACGGTTCGTGGCAGTATGACTACACTGTTTTTGACCGCTGGGTGGAGTTTATGATGAGCGTTGGCATCAACCGCCAAATCAACTGTTATACGTTAATACCGTGGGCTTTAAAGTTTGATTACTATGACCTTGCCACCAATTCGATACAATTTATCGAATCTAAACCGGGCGACGCTGAATACGCCGCTTACTGGGGTGCTTTCCTGAAAGATTTTGCTCAACATTTGCGCTCAAAAGGATGGTTCGACCGCACCACGATAGCGATGGATGAGCGTGGTCTCGACGCTATGCGTGAAGCCATCAAGGTTATACGTAATGCCGATCCGGCCTACAAAATCTCGCTCGCAGGCTCGTATCACGAAGAGATAGAAGCCGACCTCTACGACTATTGCATCGGGTTCGGGAATAACTATCCGCCGGAAATTAAATCAGCAAGACTTAAAGCGCATAAAATCAGTACTTACTACACATGCTGCGCCGAACCTCGTCCTAACACGTTCACATTCTCGCCTCTTGCCGAAGCTACTTGGCTCGGCTGGCACGCGGCGGCAGGTAACTACGACGGCTACCTGCGCTGGGCATACAATTCTTGGACTTCCGACCCGCTACGCGATACCCGTTTCCGTACCTGGGCGGCCGGCGATTGCTATCTCGTGTACCCCGAATACAGCAGCATGCGCATGGAATTGTTGACAGAAGGCATTCAGGACTATGAAAAAATACGCATCCTGCGCAGCAAGCTCTCCCCTACCCGCCTCAAAGCCCTCGAAGCCGCCGTCAATCTCTTCAAATCCGATAACATCAACTCCCACGACGCCGCCAAAAATGTTGAAGCCGCTCGCAAAATACTTAATGCGTTATAAAACCGAAAAGTATGTAACATGTCAAAAGAATCTTATCGACGTTTGTGCCTTACAGAGGCGAGTATTCCGGTTTTTTCGCGCGACTGGTGGCTTGATACAGTGTGCGGAAGCGACCGGTGGAATGTCCTGACGGTTGAAAAAAACGGTTCTGTTGTTGC
>JAITHS010000195.1 GCA_031279875.1 Tannerella sp. | reverse complement strand
GTTTCGAAAAAAGCCTCATTATCAAATGGATATGCGGTTTCGTCATTATAAGGAACGAAGCAATCCAGCGAGCCAGTCCTTCTGGATTGCTTCGTTCCTCGCAATGACGAATGCCCTGTGCGTTAACGTCCTCGCAATGACGTGGTACCTTCAAACACACGTTTACAAACCGCAAACACACGTTTACAAACCGCAAACACACGTTTGCAACCTGAACTTGCAAATGATTTTTATTTACACGCTTGGAATTTTCTCGATTTTATGTAATTTTGCGGCCTAAAAATAATAATATATGACGAAATCAATGAAAACAAGGCGTACTATCCGGCAATATTCGTCGAAAGATGTGCCGGATGAATTACTTAATGAGTTATTAGAAATTGCGGCACGGGCGTCGAATACCGGTAACATGCAGTTATACAGCGTTATAGTTACGCGCTCGCAAGAGCAGAAAGAGCGGCTTGCACCGGCGCATTTCAACCAATCGTCGGTAACGCAGGCGCCTGTAGTACTGACATTTTGCGCCGATGCCAACAGGTTTGTTCGGTGGGCTTCATACCGCGATGCCGACGCAGGATTTGACAATTTTCAGACTTTCATCGCGGCATCTATTGATGCTATGCTTTTGGCTCAAACTTTTTGCGTTGCCGCCGAATATCATGGCTTGGGTATCTGCTATTTAGGTACTACCACTTATAACGCGGCACCAATCATCGACGCATTGAAGATTCCGAGACTTGTTGTACCGGTAACGACCCTTACCGTCGGCTATCCTGCCGAGCCGCTACCCCAACAGTGCGAGCGATTGCCCCTCGAAGCCTTTGTGCATCAAGAATATTATGCCGACTATAACGAATTGTCTATAAACAAATTATATGCCGAAAAAGAATCTCTCGAAGCCAACCTTCGCTTTGTGGCGGAAAACGGTAAGGAGACGCTCGCACAAGTCTTTACCGACGTTCGCTATACCCGTGCCAACAACGAATATTTCTCAGAAGAGTTTATCAAAGTACTCAAACAGCAGGGTTTTATGACATGTCGGGACGACTAAACCGGTCGTAAAACTCTGCGACAGCCTCAATTCCTTTACTGAACATATTGAGTGAGAAACTCTCATTGGGGGAGTGGATAGCGTTACGTTCGTGTCCGAAACCCATCAGTATGCTCTTGATACCAAGTATCTTCTCGAATGCGGGAATGATTGGTATGCTGCCGCCTCGACGCACGGCTAACGGTTGCTTGCCGAATGCTTTAATAAATCCCTGTTCGGCTGCCTTATATGCCGTAAGGTCTATCGGACAAACGTATGCCTGACCGCCGTGATGATGTGTTACTTTCACTTTCACACAGTCGGGCGTGATGCTTTCTATATAATTAATAAACAGGTCTTTGATCTTATCCGCATCCTGATTAGGGACAAGGCGGCACGACAGTTTGGCGTATGCTTTTGAGGGCAGAACGGTCTTCGCGCCTTCGCCGGTATAGCCGCCCCAGATGCCGCAAACGTCGAACGACGGGCGACACGAGTTGCGTTCAAGCGTCGTATAACCCTTTTCGCCATGCAACGATTTAACATCAATAGCCTGCCGGTACTTGTCTTCATCAAACGGAACTTGACTAATCATAGCCTTTTCTGTCGGCGACAATTCTTCCACATCGTCATAAAACCCCGGTATGGTGATACGTCCGTCTTGGTCGGTAATGTCGGCGATTATCTTACATAATATATTAACAGGGTTAGCGACTGCGCCTCCGAAATGACCCGAATGGAGATCGCGGTTAGGACCTGTTACTTCTATCTCCCAGTATGCCAGACCACGCAAACCGGTAGTTAGCGACGGCGTATCTTCGGCAACCATGCTCGTGTCGGAAACTAATATCACATCAGCTTTCAGCAACTCTTTATTAGCCTCGCAGAACGGATATAAACTTGCCGAGCCGATTTCTTCCTCGCCTTCGAGGATAAATTTGACGTTACAGTTCAGAATGCCGCATTTCAGAGCCGTCTCGAAGCCTTTCAACTGAATCATAGCCTGACCTTTATCGTCGTCGGAGCCACGAGCATATACCCTGCCGTCGCGTATCGAAGGCTCAAACGGGTCGCTATTCCACAGTTCGAGCGGCTCCGGCGGCATCACGTCATAATGACCGTAAACGAGTACCGTCTTAACGTCGTCGGCAACACGTTTTTCGGCAACATGTTTTTCGGCAACACGTTTTTCGGCATAAACGACCGGATTGCCCGCTGTCGGCATCACTTCGGCACGATCAACACCTGCCGCTATCAACAAATCTCTCCATTTAGCAGCACAAATCTCCATATCGGCTTTATGTTCCGATTTGGAACTGACCGACGGAATGCGCAACAATTCAAACCATTCAGCCTCAAAACGCGAGGCATTCTTTTCGATATAATCTTTAATCATAAAGTTTTTTTGCGGCAAAGATACATTAATTTTCCGTAGAATTGTTGGCATTTTTAAAAATTTGTTGTAACTTTGCAGGTCTTAATTGAGCTTTTATAAGCAAACAAGATTATTAATCAACGAATTATAATAAAATTATGTCAAATTATTTTACAGACACTCCTACCTTAAAACACCACCTGCATCATCCTCTAATGAAGCGGATTGTGGAACTTAAAGAGCGGGATTATAAAGACAAAGACGAATACGATTATGCACCTTCCGACTTCGAGGATGCGATGGATAATTACGAGCGTGTGCTTGAAATCGTCGGCGAGATATGCGGCGAAATCGTCGAACCTAATGCGGAAGGCGTTGATCATGAGGGGCCTGCGCTCGTTGAAGGGCGCGTCAGTTATGCGTCCGGAACGCAGCAAAACCTTGACGCCGTGCGTAAAGCCGGACTGATGGGAATGGCTATGCCGCGACGTTTCGGAGGGCTTAACTTCCCTATTGTGCCTTACATCATGGCTGCCGATATGGTTTCGCGTGCCGATGCGGGATTCGAAAACCTCTGGGGATTGCAAGACTGCGCCGAAACGCTCTACGAATTTGGTAACGAAGAACAACACCGCCGTTACATACCGCGCGTTTGCAACGGCGAAACGATGTCGATGGATCTTACCGAACCTGACGCTGGCAGCGACCTGCAATCGGTCATGCTCAAAGCCACTTTCGACGAGGCTGAAAACTGCTGGCGGCTCAACGGCGTTAAACGCTTCATTACCAACGGCGACAGCGACATACATCTCGTACTCGCACGTTCGGAAGAAGGAACCAAAGATGCGCGCGGTCTCTCAATGTTCATCTACGACAAGCGTAACGGCGGGGTTGACGTCCGCCGCATCGAAAACAAAATGGGCATCAAAGGCTCACCGACTTGCGAATTAGTGTTTCGCAACGCCCGCGCCGAACTATGCGGCGAACGTCGTCTGGGACTTATCAAATACGTCATGGCGCTGATGAACGGCGCTCGTTTGGGCATTATGGCGCAGGGCGTCGGCATCTGCGACGCTGCTTACCGCGAAGGCTACAAGTATGCTACCGAACGTATGCAATTCGGTAAAGCTATCATACAGTTTCCCGCTGTGTATGAGATGGTTGCGATGATGCGCGCCCGCCTCGACGCTTCCCGCTCGCTGCTTTACGAAACGGCACGCTTCGTAGATGTTTATAAAGCCCTCGACGACATATCACGCGAACGCAAATTGACACCCGAAGAACGCGCCGAACAAAAGAAATATTCACGCCTCGCCGACGCATATACGCCTATCGGTAAGGGACTTGGTACCGAATTTGCTAACATGAACGCTTATGACGCTATCCAAATTCACGGCGGTTCGGGCTTCATGAAAGACTACAAGTGCGAGCGCCTCTACCGCGACGTCCGCATTACCAACATCTACGAAGGCACGACGCAATTGCAGGTCGTCGCCGCCATACGCTACGTTACCAATGGCCTCTATCTCTCGCAAATGCGTGAATATGAGGCTCTTGAATACTCCGATTCTCTGCTGTCTTTGAAATCACGTCTTATAGCGATGACCAACATCTACGAAAACCTCGTAACGACCGTGACGGAGAAGAAAAACAGTGAATATCAGGATTTTATGGCACGTCGTTTGGTCGAATCTGCGGCACACTGTCTGATGGGTTACCTCCTGTTGCAAGACGCCAACGCCGATTCATCATTCCTTCCCTCCGCCGAAGTATATATCCGCTACGGCGAATCCGAAATTGCTAAAATCCAACAATATATTACGAATTTTGAACCGGAAGGACTAAGTGCTTTCCGAAAGAATTAAAAATTAAAAATTAAAAATTAAAGAAAAATGGTTAATTACAAAGATTTAGGGCTGGTTAACACCCGTGAAATGTTTGCCAAAGCAATCAAAGGCGGGTACGCTATTCCCGCATTTAATTTCAACAACATGGAGCAGATGCAAGCTATCATTCAGGCAAGTTCGGAAACGAAATCGCCTGTCATTCTGCAAGTTTCGAGCGGCGCCCGCAAGTACGCCAATCAGACTATACTTCGCTATATGGCCGAAGGCGCAGTGGCTTATGCAAAAGAATTAGGCTGCGAAAATCCGCAGATAGTGCTTCATTTAGACCACGGAGATACGTTTGAACTCTGCAAGAGTTGTATCGACATGGGCTTCTCGTCGGTAATGATTGACGGTTCTCATTTGCCTTATGATGAGAACGTTGCGCTAACCAAAAAAGTCGTTGAGTACGCTCATCAATACGACGTTACCGTCGAAGGCGAGCTTGGCGTTCTTGCAGGCGTCGAAGATGAAGTATCGGCAGAGCATCACACCTATACGAATCCCGAAGAAGTTATCGACTTCGCTACCAAGACCGGTTGCGACTCGTTAGCAATTTCTATCGGCACGTCGCACGGCGCCAACAAGTTTAAGCCCGAACAGTGCACCCGCAACGCCGACGGCGTACTTGTACCGCCGCCGCTGGCCTTCGAAATACTCGAAGCCGTTGAGAAGAAACTGCCCGGCTTCCCGATAGTGCTGCACGGCGCTTCGTCGGTACCGCAAGAAGAAGTCGATACTATCAACAAGTACGGAGGCGCCCTCAAAGACGCTATCGGCATACCAGAAGACCAACTGCGAAAGGCCGCCAAATCGTCTGTCTGTAAGATAAATATCGACTCCGACAGCCGTCTGGCTATGACCGCCGCTATCCGTCAGACTTTTGCAGAGAAACCAGCCGAATTTGACCCGCGCAAGTATCTCGGACCGGCTCGCGAAAATGCTAAAAAACTCTACATCCACAAAATCAAAGATGTATTGGGTTCGGAAAATAAAATCTGAAATCCTTTTAACACCGCTCTCATGGCTCTATGGCGGCATTACGGCTTTGCGCAATTTTCTGTTTGACAGGAATATATTGCCGTCGGAAAACTTCCCGCTGCCGATTATCTGTGTCGGGAATATTACCGTCGGTGGAACCGGTAAGACACCGGCCGTAGAGTATTTGATTGATTTACTGGAAGATAAATACCACCTTGCGACGCTTAGCCGAGGCTATAAGCGTCGCAAAGGTGGTTTTTTGCTTGTTACGCCGGAGCATACAGCCGCCGATGTTGGCGACGAGCCTTGCCAATTGAAACACAAATATCCGTTTCTAACGGTGGCTGTTGATGCCAATCGCCGTCGAGGGCTACGCAATCTATTTGCGCCGATGAATGATGAAGCGACTTTATGGACAGACACGGATAAGCGCCCCCAAGTCATCATCCTCGACGACGCAATGCAGCATCGCTATGTAACGCCCTCGCTGACCGTCATGCTGACATCTTATAATAACCTGTATTACAGAGACAAAATGCTTCCGGCAGGCAATCTACGCGAAGCGGCGAGCAATGATAAACGCGCTGATATTGTAGTTGTTACGAAATGCGGAGACTTGTCGCCCGATGAGGCACAACGAATTGAAGCCGAAACCGGACGGACTATCAATCAATCTCTCTTTTTCTCTGATATTCAATATCTTGATTTGCAGCCCCTTTATACTTCTTTGGTAAAGCAAAACAGTATGAATTTTACTTCTTTAATTGATAAAGACGTTGATATTGTGCTGATTACAGGTATCGCCAATCCGCAACCGCTTATTGATAAGTTGAATACGGCCTCATCGCGTGTGCATCTGTTTTCTTTTCCAGACCATCACTCATTTACGAAAAAAGATATAGAATATATTGACCTGAAATTCAGGACGTTATCTGACAAAAAGCGTCTGCTGATTACAACTGAAAAGGACGCCATGCGATTGAAAATGCTTGATTATCTGCCGAATACGTGGAAACCTGTCATGTATTACGCCCCAATAAGGATGAAATTCCTCTTCGGAAGCGCCGAACGGTTTAATTTCCGCATATTAAATCATATCCTCTCAAAATAATAATTATGCAAAGAACAGAAATATCAACGATCGGCGAATTCGGACTTATTCGCCATCTGACAAACAAAATCACCCTTCGCCACCCGTCTTCGCGTAAAGGTGTCGGCGATGACGCGGCAGTGTTGTATTACGCTGATAAACAGGCGCTTGTAACTACCGACCTGCTACTCGAAGGCGTGCATTTCGACCTCACTTACATGCCTCTGAAACATCTCGGCTACAAATCGGCAATAGTCAATTTTTCCGACATTTATGCCATGAACGGGCAACCGCGACAGATAACCGTCTCGCTCGGCATCTCAAAACGATTTTGTATCGAAGATTTGGAAGAATTTTATGCCGGACTGAACCTCGCCTGCGACGTCTATAGCGTTGATATTGTGGGAGGTGACACATCCTCGTCGCTTACCGGCTTGACAATCAGCATCACTTGCATAGGCGAAGGCGAACCGGACAAAATAACATATCGCAGCGGCGCTCATGAAAACGACCTGATATGTGTTTCGGGCGATCTCGGAGCGGCATACATGGGTTTTCAACTCCTCGAAAGAGAGAAAGCCGTCTTCGCGGGCGAAAAAGATTTTCAACCCGACTTTTCCGGACATGAATACATTCTTGAACGCCAACTCAAACCCGAAGCCCGCAAAGACATAGTCGAAATGCTGCGTCAGGCAGGCATTGTGCCGACGGCGATGATAGACATTTCCGACGGCCTGTCGTCCGAACTGCTACATATCGCAAAAGAAAGCAATGTAGGCTGTCGCGTTTTTGAAGACCGCATACCGGTTGATTATCAGACTGCTACTATGGCGGAAGAGTTCAACATGAACCTCATAACGGCAGCTATGAACGGCGGCGAAGACTACGAACTGCTCTTTACCGTCCCCCTCACGCAACACGACGCCATAGCCGCCATGAAAGGCGTTACGATGATAGGACACATCACCAAACCCGACTACGGCAACGTCCTCGTAGGTCGCGACGGCGGCGAAATCGACCTCAAAGCGCAGGGCTGGAACTCTTTGAGTTGAGGCTCTCCTTAAATCCGCAAAAAAACCTGCAAGCGATTGAGAGTATCTGATATAAGTTAAAAAAGAACCCCCTTATGCCGACCAAAACAGGGCATGCGTCATTGCGAGGAACGAAGCAATCCAGCGTTCTTTTCTTTCCGGATTGCTTCGTTCCTCGCAATAACGTGGTACCGTCATTACCTATGCTCTGTACGATTTTTTTACTCGTTTGTGAATAATCTCAAAAACTTTCGCTATCTTTGCAATTCTTAATTCTTAATTTTTGATTCTTAATTTGTATTCATCATGTTGTTACAAAAGCGAAAATATCCTATCGGCACGCAAGATTTCAATAATCTGCGGCAAGGCGGTTATGTTTATGTTGACAAAACGGTTTTTATCGACAAATTGCTCAACGACAGCCGTCAGTTTTTCCTTTCGCGTCCGCGCCGCTTCGGGAAAAGTCTGTTTCTTTCTACTCTGTCATACTATTTTCAGGGAAGAAAAGACCTTTTTGAAGGGCTTTATATCGCCGAAGTAGAAAAAGAATGGGCGGAATATCCTGTTTTGCATATTGATTTTAATGTTGGAGCGTTAATGAACGCCGAAAATTTAGCTGAGCGTATAAGTCTTATTCTCAATGAATTTGAGCAATTGTGGGGACAAACAATAGCAACTACCGACTTGCCAAGTCGTTTTGAAGCCGTTATTAAAAGCGCATACAAAAAAACAGGCAAAGGCGTGGTTGTTCTCATTGACGAATACGACAAACCGCTACTCAACACCATCAACGACCCGACTGCAAACGACGAAATCAGAACAACACTAAAATCATTTTACGGAGTATTAAAAAGTGCTGACATTTATCTGAAATTGGTGTTTATTACCGGCGTTACAAAATTCAACAAAGTAAGCATTTTCAGCG
>JAITHS010000376.1 GCA_031279875.1 Tannerella sp. | reverse complement strand
GCGGCATCTTTAAATTCCGGATTAGCTTCTACGGCATCGCATTGTGTCGGGTTAGTGTACAAGCCTTCCCACAGTCGTGAGCAGTTGTAGTAGAAGTTTTTCTCATAAGAAGTAGAGTTGACCTTCATGTTTGACGTCTGACGGCAGAAATTTCCGGCGGTAGTTACCGAAGAGGCCGCGTTACCGGTTTCGGCAAAGAGACAGTTTTTGGCTGTAAACGTATCGCCGTCGGTTATGCGAAACATGCCGTGATTGTTGCCGTTATCGTAATTGGCTGTACGATAGAACGTACAGTACAGGAACGATATCGGACCGGCTTTCGCCTGCATTCGTAGAAAAGTACGCATACAGTTGTAGAAAGTAGTATTTTCGACTTTCATACTGCCGAGTGTGCCGCTACGGAAATCGATACCGTCGCCGCCGCTTCCGGGTATGTCGTAAATAATTGAGGACGAGATAATTATATCGCCGAACTTGCCGGATACATTGTTGTATATCAAGCCGTTGGAATATTTGCTGATATCGCAGTCCGTTATTGACAGCGTTTTGACGTCGCAACCGCTGACGGCATTAAATAATTGCGCCAAAACGTTTGTCGGATCGCTGTTGCCGATAAATTTCAGCGATTTGAGTTCTATCGACGTAACGGTGCCGCTACATGTCAGTTGACCTTTGATTACCGGTTTGTCGTTCGACTTGTAACCGCTGAGTTTCACCGATTTCTTAACATCATAAACGCCTAAATCGTATTCACCGGGGAAGATAACGAAAGCGTCGCCTTCGGCTGCATTGTCGAGTATGGTTATGAGGTCATCGCCCGGATTGATGGCTTTGGCGCCGCCAAGGTCGATGAGGGTAGTGAAAGTAACTGTGCCTCTGGTCTTTACGCCGTTCATCAGTTTAGCGGTATAGGTTGTTTCGCCGGTAAGGTTATCGATTGTAGCGGCTCCTGCGTCGATTTCGGCGGAGGTAACGGTGTGTTTAATGTTATCGGGAGAGATAACAATTTCGGTAGCCTTTTCACCCGGCGTCCAGCGGAGTATTACGCTTGTAGCCTTTAACTCGTCGGGGTCAACGGCACGTAAGATTTGTTCCGTACCGGTTTTAAACTGTGTTACAGTCCATTTCGACGCTTCTATACCGTCGCCGACAGCCTGTATTCGTACCGAGAAATCGGTCTCGCCTTCAAAACCCGATACGGTGTAAGGCACTTCAAGAAAAGTAACGCTCTGCACGCTTTTAGCGAGGGAAGAATCGGCGCCGTTTTTGGCGTAAAACTCTATGTTATAGGTCTTTGCGCCAGCAACGTCGCCCCAGCGGAGGCGTGCGGAAGTTTGATTGACGACCTGCGCTTCCAAGTTGAGCGGCGAAAAGAGACGATTAGCGTCAAGCGACGTTATTATCGGTGATATGTCGTCGCTGCAACCGGTCAAAACCATTGATATTCCGCATATTGCGGTCAGTATTTGTTTGTTCATATTATTTATTATTTAAAATTCGGAGATGTCATGGCGTATTATAACCGTCGTTATTCAACGCGCCGTTGCTTGTATCGAGGAATATTTGCCATACAGGCCAGAACTGCTGGCTGTCGGGTTCGCGTACAAAAAGAGCATCCCAAAACGTCGTAGCATCATTAGAAGACGAATATGTCCAGTTTTTTGACGTTTCATATCCGAGAGCATCGCCCTCTTCATCGGTATCGCCGTGGTTCAAGCCGTAGATGATAACTTTTTCACCTTCGTTTTTGTAGTAAATCTTGGCGGGGATGTCGGCATATTCGCCCTGACGGTTGTCGAGGCGTTGCAGTTTGTTTTTGGCTTCTTTCAATTTGACACTCAACAGATTCCACCGTATAAGGTCGTTTTTACGCAGCATCTCGCCGGTAAATTCCAACGCCCTTTCATCGACGATAGCGTTAAAAAAGGCGTCTTTGCTGGCCGTCGCCTGCTGCATAAAAGCGGTAACTTTTGTCGGAGCCGACGGAAATGCTCTGTCGCGTATCATTTTGAGGTATGGCGCGGCGGCGGCAGGGCCTTCGAGTTCATTGATGGCTTCCGCTGCCATGAGGATAACGTCGGCATAACGCATGTAAAGCCAGTTGAGGCCGTCGTCGTTGGTTGACGTAACCCTGCGCGGCAGCCATTCATAGCGGTATTTGCCGAAATAAAACCTGCCGGCAACGGGAACTTGCTTACCGTCGGTCCATTCGTAAGGAACGCACGTAACGTCGCGCCGTACGTCGTCTTTGTCGTAATCGAAATAGATAACCGGATTGACGCCGTTAGTGCCGCCCTTGTTTTGACCCGTGTAAGTATCTGTTGTAGTGTGTTTTACGCCGAGATCGAATATAACGCGCCCGCGTCCTTCGCTGAATGGTATCTCCCATAGCGATTCGAGACCTGCTTGGAGCGTTTCGCCGCAATAAGTTTTAAACGCTTCCTCGAAGCCCTGCAAGCGACATGTGCCGCTGTTGATAACGTCTAAACATTCCTGCTTGACGATGGCATACATTTTGTCGGGCGACAGGTCGGGGTCGGAACTGCGGCGAACGGTACCGTCGGAGCGTTGCGAATATCCTCCGGCAGACAGCGCCAATCGCGCCCGCAGACCTTTAACGAAAGCCTTGTTGATGCGCTCCGTCGATTTGGTAACAGAGGTTTCGTTAGGCCATGCTACAAGCGTCGCCGCTTCTTTGAGGTCGGCAAGTAACTGCTTGTAAATCACATCTCTGTCGGTTCGCGGCAAATAAATCGTTTCGGTGTTGATAGGTTCAAACCGCGCCGGAACATCTCCCCACGCTTTCAACAGGTCATTGTAAACAACAGCCCGCAAGGTCAGCATTTCACCAAGTATCTGCGCAAGTTCGGGATTTGATTCCACGTTGCCGTAGGTGCGTAATCCTCTGATAGCCAAATTAGCACGCTCAATGCCTTCGTAGAATTTAGCCCAAGCATTGTTGTCGGTATTCATCTGACTGTTAGATACATTAGTATTATAATTCGATAGTCTGGCTTTGTCGTCGGCAATGGTTTTCAAAGCGTGATTGATTTCGCAATCGGTATTGATACCATAGAAAACAAGATAACGTCCTCTGTATGAGTTAGTTTCGCAAAACGACTGTATAACGCCTGCGATAGCGCCTTCGGCAAGTGCGGGCGTAGAAAAGATTACCGATTCGTCCATAGTTGATTTCGTGGGCGCTTCAAGGAGGTCGTTACAGGATGTCGCAAGCAATACGCTTATCAGTAATAAAAATATATTTTTCATAATTTCAAAAAGTTAAGTTTAATCCGAATACAATCTGACGGCTTTTGGGATAAGCCGAGTAATCGACGCCGGGTGTAAGAGGCGTCTTGCGCAGTGTCGATACTTCGGGGTCGAAGCCGGTGTAATCAGTCCAGCAGGCTACATTATAACCTGTTGCATAGATACGCAGTGTCTTGATTTTGACCTTGTGCGTCAGGGTAGAGGGAAGCGTATATCCCAGCGTCAGGGTATTGAGACGCAGAAAAGAACCGTCTTCGACAGCCCAGTCGCTCAACACATACTTGCCCATGTAAGGCGACCAAAGCGTAGTTCCGGCATTCATCTGTTCCAACTGTGCGGGGTCGTAGCTCAAAGAGCCGTCGGGCAGCAAGTTTGTCCACCTCTCACCGTTGCTCATCATGCCGATCCTGTTGCGGGAGTGATATTTACTTGTCGAAGTCCATTCTATTTTGTTGGCGTTATAGATGTCGTTGCCGTAGCTCCAGTTGAAATTGGCTGACAAATCGAAGCCGTAAACGCGCCCGTTGAGAGTAAAACCGCCGGTATGCAGCGGATTGGCATCACCTATAACCGTTCTGTCCTTATAGTCGGATGTTACGGTACCATCACGGTCATAATCAACGAGTTTCATATCACCCGGACGTGGAGAATGACCGAGAACAGGCTCTGCATTTGCGACACCCGCTTTGAGCGTCCATTTCTTTGCTGTCGCATCATATCCCTCAAAATCAGATACTTCGTAACGTCCGCCGCTGATATATCCGAGCATCTTGCCTACCGAGCCGCCCGTTTCGATGATATAATCGTTGTTGATTTCGGTCGAAGCCCATCCGGAAGCGAAAGTAGAGTTTTCCATATCGCCTAATGAGATGATTTTATTTCTGTTGAAGCCTATATTGCCGCTTATCGACAGTCCGAAGTCTTTTTTGTCAACGGCTATCAGGTTGAGGCTGAACTCAACGCCCTGATTGCGTGTTTCTCCCATGTTACGATATTGGTTGTCATAACCTGTTCCGGGCGTAGGAAACTGTATCAGCAAGTCGTTGGTGCTGTTGCGGTAAAGTTCGATGGTTGCCGTCAAGCGTCCGCGCAACGTAGTAATGTCGAAACCGATATTGCGAGTAACGGTTGTTTCCCATTTCAGATCGGGATTAGCCATTGTTTTCGACGGCGACCAGTAGCTCGGAAATCCGTTTACCCATGTCGTTGAAGATGAGGAGTATGTTTGCGACATTTGCCCTGACGGAATGCGGTTATTGCCGGCAGTGCCGTAGGAAAGGCGCAGTTTGAGGTCGTCGAGCCACGTGCGTGTTGCTTCCATAAACGATTCCGACGATATTCTCCACGCTGCTGCTACCGATGGGAAATAACCCCAGCGATTGTTTTCGGCAAATTTCGACGAGCCGTCGGCGCGAAAAGTCGCTGCCAGCAGATATTTGTCTTTGTAATTATAATTGATGCGCGAGAAAAACGACAGTAGCCTGTCATCAGGTTTGAGGTTATTATCAACCGAATACGCATTACCTTGTGTAGATAGACGCCGTGCATCATAAAACGAAAAACTGCTCGGAAAGGCGTGTACCGTCGATTTCATTTCTTCTTCTTTAGCAAAAATCAACTCCTGACCGAGCAGGATGTTGAGGCTGTGCGTTTCGGGGAGCAGAGCCTTTAAATCGTAGTTTAAAGTATTTGTGTTACGGTAGATACGGCGCGCCGATTTGCTCATCATGATAGCCGGAAGTCCCTGTTCATTGCCTTCCGGCACATTTTTTACATAATAAGTAGTAGCGCCGTAGAAACGGTCGTCGGCAAGACGGTAGTCGTCGAGGCCGAACTCGGTACGCAGTCGCAGGTCTTTGATTACATCCCAACCGACACCCGCGTTGGCGTTGAATGTTTGTCGCGTTTGCCTTCGGTCGTTGTCGGCTATCGACGTCAGAGGGTTGTCAAGAAAGAAAGAATCGTCGGTCTCACCCTCGTCGGTAAGCCCCGAAACGGGTATCGGCGGGTAAATCATTGCGTATTTCAAACGGTAGTCGGCACTCGAAACTACGTTTTGCTCGTTCATGCCGCTACCGTTGATTGCAGTGTTGGAATATCGCGCCGTAAAGTCCAACTTAACGTTTTTAAGCGGATTTTGATTGAGTTTGAGACTTAAATTGTCGCGTTTGAAATCCGACCCTACCATTATAGCCTTGTCGGTAATACGGTTGTAGCTAAACGCATATCGGGTTTTCTCATCACCACCGTTGATGTTGAGGTTGTGATTAAAAGTGTTGCCGATACGTCCGAATACCTGCTCTTGCCAGTCGTTTGACGGTACATTGTCATACAAGTCAATATCTTGATAATTACCGAAATACTTCGTATATTCATCAATTTTGCCGACGAGCAGAGCGCGTTCATACTGCCAATGGACATAATCGGTCGGCGAGAGCGTTTCCATCGTCGATGCTATCTTTTTATAGCCGATGTAAGCGTTGTAACTTACTGATGTCTTGCCTTCTTTGCCGCTTTTGGTAGTAACGAGAATGACGCCGTTAGCTCCTCGTGAGCCGTAAATAGCCGTCGAGGAAGCGTCTTTGAGGACGTCGATAGATTCTATATCACCCGGCGGGATGTCGGAAATCGACGACACAGGGAAGCCGTCAACGATATAGAGCGGGGCATTGTCGCCTGTGATAGAGCCGCCACCACGCACACGGATGATAATATCCGCATCGGGAGAGCCTTCGGTAGTCGTTACCTGAACGCCTGCCAGCTTGCCTGTAATGGCTTCGGTAGCGGTAGCGACGGGTATAGCGGCGATAGCGTTAGCGCCTATCGACGAGACCGAGCCGGTAAGGTCTTTGCGCTTGGCAGTGCCGTAACCGATTACTACGAGTTCTTCGAGTTCAACGGTGCTTTCTTTGAGCGTTACGGCGCTGAAATCTGTCCCCGCTATCGGCAACTCCTTAGTAATAAAGCCGATATAAGATATAATCAGCGTCTTTGCTTCAGCGGGAACGGTCAAGCTGAACTGCCCGTCGATGTTTGTTGTAGTGCCTTGTGCAGGCGCTTCTTTGACCTGCACATTGGCTCCGATGACAGGTTCTCCGGTTCCTTCTTCCGTAATCGTTCCGGTAATAGTGCGTTGCTGGGCGTTTACAGCCGTGTACCATAGCATAAGAACCGCAAAAACCGTAGTCGGTCGAATTAATGTTTTGATTTTTTGCATAATATAAAAAGGTATTAGTAACACATTGAAAGATGTTCACGGCTGCAAAAATACACTCTTTTTTTCTGTCCGACGTGTAAAATTTGATTTTTTGCGGTGTAAAATTTGGTTTAAATGACGTTTTTCGTTCCTCGCAATGACGAATGCCCTGTACGTTAACGTCCTACCAATGACGGACGGAAGCTCCAAACCGCTTGCAGGGTTCTAAAACCACTGCAAGGGTTCGTGGTACCTTTTAATTTTTAATTCTATCAAACGGCTCCGACGAAGCATCGGCTACGCTGTCGCGGCGTTGGGTATTGATGTAGAAAAGGGCGCCGGGGTGGAATATGCGGTACTCGCTCATGTCCTGATTG
>JAITHS010000341.1 GCA_031279875.1 Tannerella sp. | reverse complement strand
AACCGCTTGCAGGGTTTTAGAACCGCTGCAAGGGTAGAACAACCAATGTAAGGGTTGAAATGATTTTCTATGAAAGTCGGTTTAGGTAAAAAATAATTCATAATTCATAATTCATAATTAAATTTTCACTACCTTTGCCGCGTAAATTGTACAATTAATTAAATTTATTAATGATGAAAAATTTATTGCTTTTCTTGACGGCGTATCTTATTCTGCTGTCGTCATGCTCCCCCAAAGCGGAAGTTGCGGGGGAATTATCACTAATTCGTGTTGATCCTTCCGATGTTACAGAATATTATGATTTGGCAAATGATGTAGAGGAAGAATATGATTTTGTTGAACTTGAAACATTAGATACGTGTTTAATAGACAATATTGATATAGTCGTATTCCAAAATGACCATTATTATGTTTACGACGGTAACGGCAGCACGGTTTTTCTGTTTGATACTGCCGGACGGTTTGTGTCCAAGCTGTTTAAGCAGGGGCAGGGTCCTGATGAATATATCCGGCTCGACGGTTTCGCCTTGAAAGACAGCACAATATGGGTTGTGGATCCCATGACGGGCTATATGATTGCTTACGACAGCCGTTTCAAAATGATTGACCGGATAGATATGAAAGAAACCATTCTTCCTGACCATCTTGATTTTATCGGAGATACTATGCTCGTGGCGACAAACTGGTGGGGAAGTAAAAAGAGCAATATCCAATTTGGAATGTACCACGTCAAAAGTAAGAGAATGGAAGGATTGTTGTCTGTCGGAGAGCGACCCGCTAATGCGATACTGTATAGCAAGGCGTCCCAGATGGCAATATCAGGAAATTCCTGTCTGTTTGACCTGTCACATTGTGATACCATTTTTGAACTGAAAGACGGCGTGTTTGCTCCCCGTTATAAAATGGCTTTTACCGAAAGGTACGAAGACATTCACCTAACCGAAGAGGAGTATTTTGATATCAGCAAAAAGTATCTTATTAGAGGAATAGAGGATATCAAGCAAACAAAGAATGCCGTATGGCTTGGTTTCTATAATAACAGGATATTTAATTCAGCCGTTTACAATAAGGAAAGCAAAACGACGCAGGTTTATTCCGCATTTATCAATTCCAATATCAGCAGCAAATTAGAAATATTACAACATCGCACATATATGGATCGCAATAATGAGATTCTGGTTAGTATCCACAACGTTGAAGATGTATTGGCAGCCTTTAAAACGGATGAAAGTATTTCGAAAATTAAAAACGAAGTCATGCGCAAAAAAATAAAAGCAATTGTGTCGGGATTAGCGGAAGATGCAAATCCGCTGTTGCTCAAACAAAAAATAAGAAAGGACGCGAAATTATGAGACAAGGAGACGAGGAAACAAGGAAACAAGGAGACGAGGAAACAAGGAGACAAGGAGACAAGGGAACAAGGACACGCTTTTATTTTTTGCTTGGTGTGTTGACGGTAATTAGTATCGTATTGCTGTTTCTGTTGCAAAACGAAAAATTTAAGAACAAACAGTATGCTACCTACCTTGAGGCACACCGCAACGATAGTTTGGACATAAATCTTATTTTGGCAAACAGAAGTATTGAAATAGGTTTGAGCGGCATGAAATTAGACTCTATCGTTAGTTTGTCGGACGGCAAAGGAAATATCTGTAAACTGGAAGACGTTATTGACAGGGACAAGTTTACGTTGGTATTCTCCGACGCCTGTTGCGACGATTGCGTAAACGCCGAGATAGAAAAAATCAGCAATAGAGAAAATCAGTTGGATTCTCTCAACACGATGATATGGATAATTGCCGAACACAGCCCAAGATATGTTGCTCAATATAAGTTTAATAACCGTCATCGGATAAAGTTTCCCATATATAAAATGCAGCCGTTGAAAGAAGATCTTTTCCCGATACATGTTCCATACTTTTTGGTCGTTGAAAAAGAAACAGGCAGAACAAATTGCGTTTACTTGCCCAACAAGTATAAACCCGACAGGACTGAAAACTATCTCACCAAAATCATAGATGATTTTTTTACACAATAGAGATACCGAATGGAAATTGGTTTGCTGTTTAAGTTTGCCAAATATTGCCTTGTAGGATTTGGTGGAATGGCGGTTGATTTCGGCGTTACGTGGTTGCTGAAAGAGCAGTTGAAGTTCAACCGTTATATTGCTAATTCACTGGGCTTTATGACTGCTGCAACGTCAAATTATATCCTCAACAGAATATGGACATTCGAGAGCGAGAATCGAAACATTGCGGGCGAATACGTCTCTTTTGTGTCGATTGCGCTGCTGGGATTGTTGATCAACAACGGTATTATATGGCTGTTTTCGGAAAAATACCGACTGAATTTTTATCTGTCGAAGTTGTTGGCCGTTACCGCCGTTACGCTGTGGAATTTTGTAATGAACTATTATTTCACTTTTTAAAATGCTTACAATCAAATATTTATATCCTGCGGCTTTGGTTATAATTTCTATTGCCGTATATTTTCCAAGTCTTGGTAATGATTTCATGTCTCTTTGGGATGATCAGTGGGTTGTGATGAATCATTATACGGAAAGCGGTTTTACGTGGGAAAATTTTTGGGCTATCATGACCGAGTTTTATAACGGTCAGTACGCCCCATTTAACGAACTGCTTTATATGAGTTTGCATTCCATGTTCGGCTACGACGCTTTTGCTTTTCACCTTGCCGGACTGTTGTTGCATATTGCAAATGTATGTTTAGTGTATTTTTGTGTATCCAAACTGTTAGAAATCAGCCATATACAAAAACGAATGACAGTATCGTTTTTGACGGCATTGATATTTGCCGTTCATCCGGTCAATGTTGAATCCGTAGCGTGGATGAGCGCTTCGAAAGTATTGGTTTATGCGTTCTTCTATTTGTCGGCTACTTATACCTTTTTGTTATACCTGCAAACAAAAAGAGTACATTATTATATCATAACTCTGTTGCTGTTTTTCGCTTCATTTCTGGGCAAAGAGCAGGCGGTTACGTTTCCGTTGTGGATATTGTTGATTTACGTGATAACGGGGCATAGTTTAAAGGATAAAAAGATTTGGCGGCAAACTGCGCCATTTTTGATTTTGGCGCTTGTAGAAGGTATTATTACGATGATTTCTCAATCTGACGACGGTACGGTTCATTTTGAAGGATATCCCGTTTGGCAGCGAATTGTATATGCCTGTTATACATTAATAGAATATTTTGTAAAAACGGTAGCGCCGTTCAAACTGTCTTATTTGTATCCTTTTCCCTCGCAGCCCGACGATCCGTTGCCGTTATGGTTGCTGATTTATCCGGCGCTGATAGCGATTATGCTGTTTGGCCTGGGAACATGGATTTATAAACACAAACCGCTGTTTTTCAGCCTGTTATTTTTTACGATTCATATAGCCGTAGCCTTGCATCTGATTTCTCTTGACCGTTTTGCCGTTGTTGCCGACAGGTATGTTTATGTGTCATCAATCGGAATTGCTTTTGTTATATCATGGTATGTCGTAAAGTATATATATGTCAAGAAGTATGCAAAGATAATGTTTACATGTATGCTAACATATGTGATTTATTTAGGCTGGTATGCTAACATTCGCACGCATACATGGCACGACAGCGATACGCTCAAAAAGGAAATCAGAGATTTGTTGAAACAACGAAATGATTATCAAAACAAACATGTAATCGATTTCAAATGAAATATAAACGTAAAGCAATCATTTATTTTGCTGTTGCGGTGATTTATCTCCTTACCGCCCTGCACAGTTCCGGCTTTCATCATCGCGACGAACATTTTCAAGTTATTGAGTGTGCCGGACTGAAGGGCGGCTGGAATACGGGTGCGGATTTGCCATGGGAATATGACTGTCAAATTCGTCCTATCTTACAGCCGATGATTGCACTGACGATTATCAAGACTTGCGGTTTCTTCGGTCTTGACGATCCGTATCTTCAGGCAACCGCTTTGCGACTTTTGACGGCTATACTTTCCGTTTTTTGTATCGCGCTGTTTATAAGGGCTTTTCTTCCCGATATACAAAAAAAATATCAAGACGCTTTTATTGTTCTGTCTTTTTTGCTCTGGTTTTTACCTGCCGTAAATGTCCGTTTTTCTTCGGAAGTATGGGCAGGAGCATTTTTTTTACTGTCAACGGCTTTGCTTTATTCCTCAAAAAGCCATAGCACGATTGCCTATTTCGGCATCGGGATTTTATGCGGTTTAAGTTTTGAATTTCGTTTCCAGATAGCCATTGCAATTGTTGGTTTGATGCTTTGGTTATTGTTTGTTAAAAAAATGAAAATATGCCATTTGACATATATTTTGTTGGGATGTTTTTTTGTAATAGTCTGCTGCACAGCACTTGACTCGTGGTACTACGGGAATTGGGTGTTTGCTCCATGGAATTATTTTCAGACCAATATGATAACGGATGGAGGTGTAGCGTCCTCTTTCGGCGTTTCTCCATGGTATTATTATCTCGAACAAATCATCAATAGACCGGTGCCGTTCATCGGAGTGGTGATAGCAGCGGCTATAATTTCTCTGCTTATTACTGATTATAAGCATGTTATTGTTTGGATTTTGGTGCCGTTCATTCTTTTTCATTCGCTAATTCCACACAAAGAATTACGGTTCTTGTTTCCGATAGTTAATTTCATCCCTCTTCTCTTAATCCTTGCCTGTCAGCATATTAGCAAACGATGGTATGTGCTTTATCCGATACTAACCATCATACTGATTATTAATACGGGCGGTTTGCTGATGATGTCATTCAAACCTGCGTCAAACGGGAATATTGCAATGGCGGAATATATCCACAAACAAACCCGAAATACTAATACCGTGTATTTATACGCTGCATACGGCAATCCATATATCGCAGGTACGGCAAAAGGGTTGTATGCAAGGTTTTATAATAATCCGAAAGTCAAAATAATAGATTTTTCATATCCGACCGACGAAGAATTGTCTTCGCTGCAAAATATGACTTATTGGATAGTATTGCCCGAATTTGCCGTTTCGGAGCAAAATGCAATAAAAAGCAAAGGTTTTGCGATAGAAAAAAGAAGCATGCCCGCCCTGACCGGCCTTCTCAACCGTTTCTATAAAGTTTATCCGCAGGAACAAACATTGTTGCTGTATAAAAATGTCAAGAATTTTCACTCCGTAGCCCTGTCAACAAGATAAACTATTGAGCGATAGTCGATGCCGGAATGGGTTGTGAGGCCGATTTCGCAAGTGCGGCTGTTGCAGTAACCGACTGTAACACTGTTTGTTGCGATGTGTTTGTGCAGATTGCGCAAGGCATATTCGTTGACTTCGGGATGCGTGAAGCCTTTGTCGCCTGCAAAGCCGCAACAGCCGACATCATCGGGCATTATTACGTTTTCGGCACACATCGACGCCAATTTATATAACGTATCCGCCAAGCCCATCTTGCGCATCGAACATGTTACATGTATTGACACCGTTTCTTTTAACCGGCTGAATTTCAACCTGTCGGACAGATATAAAGAGATAAATTCGGTCGGTTCGTAGAGTAGTAAACCTTTAATGTTGCGACGCATTCGGTAGAGGCACGGACTTTGGTCGCAAACTATCGGATAAACGCCGTTACAAGAGGCTTTTCGCAAGGCCGCTTCGAGTTCCGCCGCCTTGTCGTCGGCCTGTTTTTCCAAACCCTTACTCTCCCAAATCATGCCGCAACACAGGCTTTCAAGGTTTTCGGGAAAAACAACTCTGTATCCGCCTTTGTTGAATAATGCGACAGTGGCTTCAATAAGAGGCTGATTTTCAGATGAATATTTATTTAAACCCATTGTTTGGTTAATACAACTGGGAAAATAGACCACTGTGGACGGATATTTATCCGGTAGAGACGTTGCGTGCTGCGTTTTTACGGCATGTCGCGCTTTCGGCATCGCAGGCGTCCATAGCGGGATTTTCAAAAACCGGTGCATAAAGCCTGTTAAACGGCTCATCAGTCGTGTTCCGAACAATGAATGACCGAACGATGCCGCACGCAAAACCATCCGCAGGAGTTTTTTTAACAGCGACAAATGTTTTGCAACAAATTGACCTGACTTATAGCCGATTGAGCCGACAGGATTGATTAATCCCCTGATAGCGTGTGTCATATCGCCCGTATTGATATTCATCGGACAAGACATGGCACACAATCCGTCGGCGGCGCACGTTTGCTGACCCTGATAGCGGTATTGACTGATTAGCAGGTTTAAACGGCGCAAATCTTCGCCGGAAGCCGTCAGTCGTGAAATCTCGCGCTGTACAACGATGCGTTGCCTCGACGAGAGCGTAAAACCGCACGTCAAGCAGTTGATTTCGCAAAAGCCACACTCAATACACTTATCCACAGCAGGATGCGTTGAAGGTAGCGGTTTGGGATGTTTCAGGTGGCATTTAGGATCGTCATTGAAAATAACTCCGGGGTTGAGCAAATTATCAGGGTCAAACAATTGCTTTATTTCTTTCATCAGGGCAAAAGCCTCGCTGCCCCATTCTTTTTCGACAAACGGCGCCATGTTGCGTCCTGTGCCGTGTTCGGCTTTGAGCGAGCCGTCGTATTTGTCCACAACAAGGCTCACTACTTCGTCCATAAGATGCTCGTAGCGGGATATTTCATCATCGTTGCCAAACGACTGATTTAGAATGAAATGCACATTGCCGTCGAGAGCATGACCGTAGATACAGGCGTCGGTATATCCGTGAGCCGCGAGCATCTGTTGCAGTTCGGCGATAGCGTCGGGCATAACCTCGTCGTGAAACGCCACATCCTCAATCAACGCCGTTGTGCCGTGCGGACGGCTTCCTCCGACAGCCGGAAAAACGCCGGAACGTATCTGCCATAGCCGTGCACACTCTTTTTCGTCGGAAGTAAAAACTGTCGGCCGAAAAGTGTTAAAACTGCTCAAAACGTCTGTAATAGCAGCAGTTTCGGCGTACAAGGCTATGTCGGTATCGGCGACCGTTTGCAGCAAAACGGCTGTCAATCCGTTGCCGGTATTGTCATCGACCGACGCTAACGCTTTACTGTCAAGCAGTTCGGCAGCAACAACCGTTCTGTAGCCTTCGTTGTCGGTAAGTTTCTTTAATGCGCTCACCGCTTTGCAAGCCGTTTTGAGGTCGTTGAAATACGTCATTGCGCTGGCACTGAAAGGCATTATGCGCTCGGTCGTAAGCGTTGCCTGCGAGATGAAACCGAGCGTACCTTCGGAGCCAACCATCAGACGGGTAATAATCTCAAACGGGTCATCGCACACCGCAAGCGGCAAAAGGTTGAGACCTGTTACGTTTTTGATGCCGTATTTGTAGCGTATGCGCTCTTCCAGCGCGGGATTGTCGTGAATGCGTTGCCGTAATTCTTTGATATGATGCAGAAAATCAGGTCTTTGGCGTTCAAACTCCTTGCGACTTGCGTCATTGCCGGTATCAAGTACGGTGCCGTCGGCGAAGATGATTTTCAGCGATTTAACTGTTTTGTCGGAGTTAGCATGAACGCCGCAACTCATCCCCGATGCGTTGTTGATGATGATACCGCCGATTCCGGCGCTGTTGAGCGACGCAGGGTCGGGCGAAATTTTGCGTCCGAAAGGTTTCAGCAGTTGGTTGACCCGCCCGCCGACAATTCCCGGCTGCACAGTAACGGTTTTATTATCAGTATCATAACTGAAAGCATTCCATTTATGCGATGCAACTATAAGGACGGAATCGGTAACGACTTGCCCCGACAAACTTGTACCTGACGCACGAAAAGTTAGCGGTATCCCGTATCGGGAAGCGGTTTTGAGTATGTAACAAACCTCGTTTTCCGTTTCGGGAAACACCACAATTTGAGGTATCAGGCGATAAAAACTCGCATCCGTACCCCACGCTAAACGGTCAAGTTCGCCCGTTACGACCCGCTTTTCGGGCATAAACGAGCGTAAGTCATCAATAAAATGTGCGTATTGTTGTTGCATGAATATTTAACGTATCACAGCTGTATTTATTTTGTCCCCTGATTGGGCAACTTTCTAATAATACCTAAAAAGTTAAAAAACGTAAAATATCATCCCATATCATATTTTCTTTTTATATTTGCGGCATCATTTATTTATAAACATTAATTTCTTATGACAACATCAAATGAGTATTTCCCACAAATAGGGAAAATTAACTTCGAGGGCGTAGAAAGCAAAAATCCCCTCGCATTCCGGTACTACGACGCTGAAAAGGTTGTTTACGGTAAAAAAATGAAAGACTGGTTCAAGTTTTCGATGGCTTGGTGGCACACCCTTTGCGCCGACGGCGGAGACCCTTTCGGACCGGGTACCAAATCGTTTGCATGGTCTCAGGGCGCCGATGCACTGACGATTGCAAAGCAAAAACTTGATGCCGGCTTCGAGCTGATGCAAAAAATCGGCATCGAATACTATTGCTTCCACGACATTGACCTCATCGCCGAAGGCTCTTCAATAGAAGAATATGAGGCTAATATGAAAGCAATCGTAGCTTATGCCAAGCAAAAACAGTCTGAAACAGGCATCAAACTGCTATGGGGTACGGCTAACGTGTTCTCACACAAGCGTTACGCCAACGGCGCCGGCACTAATCCCGACTTTGACGTAGTTGCCCGTGCCGCAGTACAAATCAAAAACGCGCTCGACGCAACTATCGAACTCGGCGGTCAAAACTACGTCTTCTGGGGTGGACGTGAAGG
>JAITHS010000340.1 GCA_031279875.1 Tannerella sp. | reverse complement strand
TCTTAATTCGTAATCAACTCATATTCCATCATCCCCAGCCCTATTTCGGCGGCGTATTCGAGACCTGTTTTCCAGTCGGTATGAGGGTGAATGAGGTGGAACTTGTCTTGCCGTTCGCCGGTAGAGCCATGCAGAGTATCTTCGAGGCGATTGTAAGGCAAGGCAGGCGCGGCTGTAACGAGGTCGGCGCAGGCATGGTCGAGGGCTACGGGGTCGAGTGATGCGGCGATGCCGATGTCGGGTACTAAGGCGGCATCGTTATGGTTCCAGCAGTCGCATTCGGGCGATACGTTCATGATGAAATTGACGTGCAAACTTGGTTTGTCTTGCAAGACAGCTTTGGTGTAGTCAACGATTTTGCAGCAGAGGTTAGCGGAAGTATCCCATTTGTCGAGTATGGCGCCGTCATACTGGCATAGTGCGACGCACTGTCCGCAACCTGTACAACAGTCATAGTCAATCACAGCCTTACCATCCGCTCCAAGCCAAATAGCATCGTGAGCGCAATGTTTGATACAGATACCGCAGCCGGTACATTCGTCGGTATCAATCTTTGGTTTCGACGACGAGTGGAGTTCGAGTTTGCCTGCCACGCTTGCCGCTCCCATGCCGATATTTTTGAGCGCTCCGCCGAAGCCCGTCTGTTCGTGCCCCTTGAAATGGTTGAGGCTCACGATGGCATCGGCATCGGCAACGGCAGCTCCGATTTTTGCCGTCGTGCAATATTTCCCGCCTTCGACCGGCATCTCGCGCATGTCGGTACCTTTCAGTCCGTCGGCAATGATCACCGGACAATGCGCCGAAAGCAAATTATATCCGTTATCGGAAGCGCTTCGGATATGGTCAACAGCATTAGATCGGCCTCCCGAATAAAGCGTATTGCTGTCGGTCAAAAACGGTTTTGCTCCCGCATCACGCAGTAAACGCGCCATGCGTGCCGCATATTGAGGGCGAAGATATGCCATGTTGCCCGGCTCGCCGAAATGAATCTTTAAGGCAACATACTTCTTCATCAGGTCGTTGTTTAAAAAACCCGTTTTACGGACAAGACGTTCCATCTTGTCAATAAGATTGCTATTCGGCGTTGTGCGCAGATTTGCAAAATAAACTTTTGATAATGACATAGTTTTATTAATATTTATCATGCAAAGATAGTCGTTTTTATAAACATACAACACATAATTAATGTTAATAAATATTAAATATATGCGATATGCTAAAATTTAACAAAAAAAATAACATGTCTTTCAAAAATAAATCGTAATTTTGCGAGTTGAATTAAAATAAACAGTTCACTTATATTACAATGAAAAAAAATAATAAAACAATATATAATGACAAGACAATGGAACTTAAAGAACCATACGAAAGAAGAGGACAAACGATTGCAAGAGATGTTGGACGAAGGATTACGGCTAAATCCTGTCGTCGGCCGTATGCTTGTGAAGCGTGGCATTACTACTTTCGATGGAGTCAAGAAGTATTTCCGACCCAACCTGAACGACCTCCACGACCCGTTCCTTCTGCCGGACATGCACAAAGCGGTATCGCGGCTTAACAAAGCGCTGGGTAACAATGAGAAAATACTTATTTATGGAGATTATGATGTGGACGGAACATCAGCCGTAGCGTTGGTGTACAGGTTTTTGCGCCCATATTCAACTATTCTGGATTACTATATCCCCGACCGTTACGACGAAGGCTATGGCGTATCCTACAGAAGCATTGATTATGCCGAAAAAAACGGCATCACACTCGTTATAGCCCTTGACTGCGGCATTAAGGCGATAGATAAAATCGCTTACGCCAATAAAAAAGGTATCGATTTTATAATCTGCGACCATCACACGCCCGATGATGTATTGCCTGACGCTCTGGCAGTTATAGACGCCAAAAGAACCGATTCCACCTATCCTTACGAACATCTGTCGGGATGCGGCGTCGGATTTAAGTTTATGCAGGCTTTTGCACAAAGCAACGACATCCCGTTTACCAAATTGGAATGCCTGCTCGAACTGACGGCTATAAGCATAGCGTCCGACATTGTACCTATAACAGGCGAAAACCGTATCCTCGCATATTACGGTCTGCGGCAACTCAACTTCAATCCGAGTATCGGTATGAAAGGTATCATCAAAACCTCCGGTTTGACAGATAAAGATATTACTATCAGCGATATAGTCTATAAAATAGGACCGCGCATCAACGCTTCGGGAAGAATGACAAACGGCCGCGAAGCCGTTGACCTCATGCTTGCAAGAGACGAAAAAATAGCAGGCGAAAAAGCCGCCGACATCGACCTCTATAACGAAGAACGCAAAGAAATGGACCGTAAAATAACCGACGAGGCTAACGCTATCATCGATATGGTGCATGACATCGAAGACCAAAAAGGCATCGTCGTCTATAATCAAGAGTGGCACAAAGGCGTAATCGGTATCGTCGCGTCGAGGCTGACGGAGAAATATTACCGTCCGGCAGTAGTGCTGACAAAATCGGCAGACCTCATCACCGGCTCGGCGCGGTCGATACAAGGCTTCGACATCTATAACGCGATAGAATCGTGCCGCGACCTGCTTGAAAACTTCGGCGGTCATACCTACGCGGCAGGGCTGTCGCTACGCGAAGAAAACCTCGAAGCCTTTACCGAACGATTTATGAAGATAGCCTCCGAAGAAATTACACCGCAACAAATGATACCGCAGATCGACATCGACGATGTGATAACGCTGCGCGACGTCAATGATGCTCTGCTTAAAGACCTCAAACGAATGAACCCTTTCGGCCCGGACAACGAAAAACCGGTCTTCTGCGCATATCAAGTCAGAGATTTCGGAACAAGCAGGCTCGTCGGTAAAGACGGTACCCACCTCAAACTCGAACTCAAAGACAACACTACCGTCGCGCCGACACACGCTATCGCTTTCGGTATGGGCGAACACGAACAGTATGTCAAAACAGGTAATCCTGTCGATATATGCTTTACGGTAGAAGAAAACGATTATAACAATATCAAGTCTATTCAATTGATGATTAAGGATATACGACCGTCAAAATAAACTAATCGTGAATGACAGCCCGCATCAAATATTGGAACGATATTGGGGATATAAGTCGTTTCGTCCTCTTCAAGAGGATATTATACAATCCGTACTGCAAGGCAACGACACTCTTGGGCTGATGCCTACAGGCGGCGGCAAATCGCTTACCTTTCAAGTTCCGGCTATGATCAAAGAGGGGCTGTGTATCGTCGTAACGCCGCTTATCGCACTGATGAAAGACCAAGTTGACAATCTCCGCGCACGTAAAATCAAAGCTACGGCAGTTTATTCGGGCATGACGGCAGACGAAATTTCGGCACATTACGACAACTGCATCTTCGGCGACTATAAATTTCTCTACATCTCGCCCGAAAGACTTCATACAGAGATGTTTAAAGCCAAATTGAAGATGATGAATATCAGTATGATAGTTGTTGACGAGAGCCACTGTATTTCGCAATGGGGATATGATTTTCGCCCACCATACCTGCGTATTGCCGATTTGCGCAGCATCCTGCCGGAAAATGTCCCCATACTGGCGCTGACGGCAACAGCAACGCCCGACATCGTTAACGATATTCAGGACAAACTGCTTTTTAAACGTAAAAACGTCCTCCAAACAAGTTTTCAGCGCAAAAATCTGGCTTATATTGTCAGATATGCCGAAAATAAAAACAACGAAATAATACATATCCTCAACAGTGTGCCGGGGTCGGCTATCGTTTATCTCCGTAATCGCAAACATACACAGGATATTGCAACACTGTTGCAACAAGCAGGCTTTACGGCGCATTTCTTTCATGCCGGACTGAACCGCGAAGAGAAAGCTATGCGTCAGGACGCATGGAAGCGTGGCGACTGCCGTATTATGGTGGCTACCAATGCTTTCGGTATGGGTATCGACAAGCCCGATGTTCGTTTGGTGATACATCCGGAAATGCCCGGTTCTCTCGAAGAATACTTTCAGGAAGCAGGACGAGCCGGTCGTGACGGACTTAAATCTTACGCCATAGCCTTGTGCGCCTCAACCGAAACGACCAAACTGCAACGGCGAGTTACCGACGAGTTTCCCGAAAAGAAAGTCGTAGCACGGATTTATGAGGCTCTATGCAACTATTTTCAGATTGCCGACGGCTTCGGATGCTTTACAACACACGATTTCTCCGTCAGAGATTTCTGTTACAGTTTCAGATTCTCCGAAACGCATGTGCTGAACGCTTTCAAAATACTGACGCTCGCAGGTTATATCGAATATGTTGAAGACCCCGACAACAACTCACGTCTCCTTTTTCTGGTTACGCGCGACGAACTTTACAATATCGGCATGTCGCAACACACCGACCTTATCGTACAAACGATATTGCGCTCATACACAGGGCTTTTCTCCGATTATGTCTTTATCGACGAATCGCTTCTCGCCACCCGCACGGGATTGACACACGAAGTGATTTATAATGAACTGATTATGCTCTCAAAAGGGCGGGTTATCAGTTATATCCCGCGTAAGAAGATGCCGCAGGTTATCTTCACTCAAAATCGTGTGGATACCAATCGATTAATATTTCCGCAAAGCATCTATGAGGTGCGTCAAAAGCGTTCGGAAATGCGTATCTCAAAAGTCATCGAATATATCTCGAAGCAAAACGTATGTCGCTCGCGAATGCTGCTCTACTATTTCGGCGAAAAAGCAGATAACGATTGCCGTATGTGCGACGTATGCCTTAACAAAACGTCTTCGGGAGTGCGCCGTTGGGAATTTGACGCCGTCAGCAACGCTCTCTTTGCGCACCTTGCCGATAACAACGGCTCTATGCCGTTAGATGATCTCGTATCAATATTACCCCTCGACAAGCCGAAAAATATCACCATCCTGCGCTATCTGCTTGATAATGACGAACGTTTAAGCCTTAAAGACGGAGCTATAAGAATTGAAAATTAAGAATTACTTTCAATTGACGTAATCTTCCCGTCTTCGAGCCGGATAATGCGTTTGGCTTTTGCCATGATGCGAGGGTCGTGGGTGGAGAAGATGAAAGTGATGTTTTCTTCACGGTTCAGGCGTTCCATTATATCTAACAGATTTTCAGCCGATTTGGAGTCGAGATTGGCTGTCGGCTCGTCGGCGAGGATGAATTTGGGTTTCGACGCCAATGCCCGCGCCACTGCGACGCGCTGTTGCTGTCCGCCCGATAGTTTGGCAGGGCGGCTGTCTTCACGACCTTCGAGACCAACGGCTTGCAGCAGTTCGAGTGCGCGCTGTTCGGTTTCAGCACTCGGTTTGCCTTGCAGTTCCATCACGAACGACACGTTTTCTTTTGCCGTCAGAACAGGTATCAGGTTGTAAGCCTGAAAGATAAATCCGATGTTGCGGAGGCGAAAGTCGGTGATTTGTTTTTCCGAAAGGGCGGAAATATCTTTTCCGTCAATTTCGATTGAGCCGCTTGTAGGCGTATCAAGGCCGCCGATAAGATTGAGCAGCGTTGTTTTGCCGCTTCCCGACGGTCCTACTATAGCGGTAAATTCACCTTGTTGAAAGTCGAGCGTAACGCCGTCAACGGCACGCACTTCGGCTGCCGTTTCGTTGTAGATTTTGTATAAATCTTTGATTTTGATAATTGTGTTCATATATTTTTTTATTATTGTTAATTATTTCTTATTGCTTCTAACGGATTGAGTTTGAGCGCTTTTCTGGCGGGATAGATAGCGGAGAGGATTCCGGCGGCTATGACCAAAAAGATGATTTCGACAAACATTTCGGCGTTGATGATAGGGTAAATGATTGATGAATAACCGAAATCTTCGAAAGTGTCGCCCATGAGCGGTGTCAGGTCGATGCCTGAGTGGAGTGACGGAATGATTACGGCGGTAGCAATGATAATGCCCGCGATGCTGCCTACAAGCGTCAGAAATACTGTTTCGAGCATTATCATGTAGAACACTTTGCGGCGGCTCATTCCGATTGCACGCAACATTCCGAGTTCGCGGGTACGTTCCAGAACAGCCATAAGCATAGTGTTGATGATGCCGAACGCAAGCGCAAGCAGGAAAATACCGAGTACAACAACTGCCATGACATCCGTCCAACCGAGACTCATTGCGAGCATCGGACTAATTTCTTCCCACGTTTTAACCTCATAATCAGGGAATAAAGCTTTGATTTCGGGAGCAATAAGTGAGATTTTTTTCAATATCTGTTGGTCATTAGTATAATATGCGCGCAAATTCTCTGCTTTTGTGAAATCTTCGGATATTATCCGCAGAGCCGCTACGTGAGCCGCGCCGTCGGGCAAAGCTGTAACGGGCAGCAAGTCGTCGTAGCGCACAAAAACGTTGCCCTCGTCAAAGCCCGTATTCGATGTGTGGAACACACCGCAGACCCGAAACGACATCGTTTGCATCTCGCCCACAGCGTCCTGAAACGAGAGGACGATTTTCGACCCAAGCCTGACTTTTAGTTTCGTCGCTGTTTTTTGGCTGATTACTATGGGGCTGCGTTGTTGGGTGGTGTTGATATTTTTGCCGAGTTTTGCACACAATTCCGCATCTAAAAAATATCCCATCGTATCCGGCACTGTTTGCCATACGGTCGAAATCATCATTTCTTCTTCGGGATTGACGCCGTTTGCTCTGACGCCGACAGCACTGTTTGCCGACGACAGCATTCCGTTGATATTGAGGCGATAAGACGCACGGATATTTAATTCTTCCAACTTTTGTTTTTTAATTGCCGACTTGTTGAAGAAAGCATTTACGTCATTATTAGCCGCAAAAGCAGTATCGCGAATCTGAAAATGCGACATGTTGGTGTTTACTTCGTCGTTGACTGTTCCGATCATCCAACCATTCATAAATGCGGTAGTATAAGTGCCTGCAAATAAGCCTATTGCAATAGCGCCAAGTATTACTCCGCTGCGCGTTTTGTTGCGCCAGATATTTTTCCAAGAAAGTTTTAGTATCATAATATTTATTGTTTATATGCCGGTTAATCCCGATCGTCTTGTTATTTTGTTAATTTTACGTAACGGATAAATGATTGCGAGCAAAGTCAAAACCAATATGGTAACTATCTGTGCTACAAATATTTGCGGCTCTAACGAGAAAGGAATCACAGGTTCCATTCCCATGTCGAGAAACATTTGCGCCATATCGCCTGTAAATTTAATGGGGTGAACATTAAACACATACGCCACCGGCAACGACAGCGCCAGCCCTGCCGCAACGCCGATAAGCGACATCAACAGCAGTTCGAGAGCCACCACTCCTTGCAGCCGTCGGCGGCTCATGCCAAGCGAAATCATTGTCCTGAACTCGCGTTTGCGCTCGTTAGTCAACATCACGACCGTCCCAAGAATGCCGAAACCTACTATCAGATAGAGGATATAGAGCATAATTTTGCCGAAAGCCTTGTCTGACTGCGCCGACTGCAACAAGCGTTGCATGGTGAAATGCCAACTCAAGACTTCGTAATCTGCGCCGTCAACCGTCTTTTCCACTTCTTTTATCGTCTCATCCAATAGCCCGTCGTCGTTGAGCGTAAGCAAAATCCCGCTGTAACCGTCGGGCATGTCAATAAACGTTTGTGCCGCCGATAACGTCATGTAAATCAGATTATTATCCATATCAGGAATAACCAAATGCAAAATGCCGCGCACAGGAAACAGACCTGCTGCGCTTGCCCCGAAATGTCCCTGACCGATAAACGCAAGAGTATCGCCCACAGCGACTTTGAGATAGCGTGCCAAGCCTTCGCCGAGCAGCACACCGTCGTCGGTTTCCGACAGGTAACTTCCTTGTACAATGCGGTTTGCGAGTTTGGATTTGTCGTTTTCCCGCATCGGCGACACGGCGGTAATGCCCACGCCTTTGCTCAAATTCTCGAACGAGACGAGCGCAAAAGTCTCAATTCGCGGCGACACGTTTAAGATGTTAGGCAACTCCCTAATACGCTCAATAACAGCATTATCCATAGTCAGGAAGTTGTCCGTTATCTTGTCGTCCCAATAGCCTGTGCCGTGAATTTCGATATGACCGCTTTGTGTTCGTAGCGTGTTCTCTATCATCCTGCCCCACGTACCTTCCGTGTATGAATTCATTACGGCACAAAAGAACACTGCAAACAGCACCGACGATATCGTAATCACTGCCCGCCGCCTGTTTCGCCAGATATTGCGCCAACTTAACTTACAGAATTTCAGTATGTTCATGTAGATTGTTCATTTAACTGTTTTCATATTCTGTTGTGAAAAAAAACTTTCTTCAATCGGTGTATCGAAATCGTATTTGATGATTTCCATAACCGTTTTTTGGTTAGGTTTGTCTGCCGGCACGACTTCCATCTTCGACGACAGACGTCGTTTGCCGAACTGCTTGATGTCGAATGAGTTGATAGTATTTACCAACGCTCCGTCTTCGTCGTAGAACTCTGTTTTGAGGTCGATAAAATCTGCTTTCGAGACCCACATCACGACTTTGCCCCATACTATCGCTGCATCTTCTTTGGGCGTCAGCACAATCTTGTAGCAATCGGTGTCGCGTATCTTTTCCGACGCGGCGGCGAGTTCGTGCGTATAATCGTTGACGGTTGACGATTCGCGCATCAGGTCATCGTTAGTAAAGTCGCTTCCCATCCACGACTGCCCCATGACCGACGACGACATTTTAATCATCCTGCTGATTGACGGAACCCAGTTCCACAGGTCTTTCTGACGTTTGAGGAACGCCTGACCTTTCTCTTTGGCGGGCGAAGTGATGACTGCCAGCGTGTAATTTGACCCTCTTGCCCACGATTTAATGCCGATTTCGCGTTTCCATGTCGGACGGACAACCGTCATTTTGATTTCCGAATAAACGTGAGCACCGCGATTGTTTTCATCTACCTTGCGGATAATTTCGGTAGCATCAGGTGTCTGCGAAAAAGCGGAAGCACAAGTTCCTGATAATAAGATAAATAACAAAATAAGTTTCATAATATATTATTAATGTAAAAAAAAACACGTTACGGACGGGACATGCTCCGTCTCTACAGTTCCCCAACGCTCAATAGCGAACTCCAAAATCGTTTCTTTCAGCAAGTTAAGAGACATTACTTTCTGAACGACACCGAAAAGCGACAAAATATAGTATCCTTTGATTAACGAGCTGAAAAGCAGTACTTCCTTGATTGCCGCATCATTACCGGAGTGAGCGCCGAAAAACTCCAACAAAGCAGTTATTTCCGCGCTATTTTCAACCGTCGGAGTAACTTTCTGCGCTATTCCCGGCTGTGTGCCGAGTGCCGAGTAGAGGCTTAAAAAGTTGCGATGTTCTTCCACCATGTCAAGCAAATGCTTAACGCATCGGATAAAGTCTTCGCGCGTCATACCGGGCTTAAAAACCCCCGCTTTTGTTACTATTTCAACGCCCGTCAGTATTATCTGATGAAGCAAGTCATCTTTGCTCTCAAAATAGTTGTAAAGCAGACCTTTCGATATCTTTGCATGTTGGGCGATAGTCTCAATACTTGTACCGGCAAAGCCCTGTTCTGCAAACAGTTGTAACGCTGTCTCCATGATTGCTCGCTTCTTTTCGGAGCGTATTTTTTCGTATTGTTCCTTTGTTCTCGGCATGTTTCAGTTGTTGTTTTTTGTTGAAAAATAGTTGCTTTTTTGATTGAATAGTCGGTCAAAGGTACGAACTATTTTTTAATCCGCCAAACTTCCGCCAAATTTTTATGATTATTTAACATTTTCGCCCTTGTCCCCTCATCCAAACTGCTTGCCGCCCCTTCTGCCTCGTCCCCTCGTCCCCTCATTTCCTCATTTCATAGGGAATCTCCAAAAATTGATTTTTTCGAGGCCTGCGACTGAGGAAAAAGCGGAGTTTACTGACGTAAATGAGCATTTTGACGAAGGAGCAAAACGAAGAAAAAACAATTTTTCGAGGTTCCCCATATTTTTTTTGTACCTTTGCAGTCGAAATAACCCTAATAATTCATATTTTTGAAAATGAAACCAAAGACAAT
The DNA here is from genome assembly GCA_031279875.1 of Tannerella sp. GTDB lineage: Bacteria > Bacteroidota > Bacteroidia > Bacteroidales > Tannerellaceae > Tannerella. Next base: position 3,815 of record JAITHS010000340.1, on the reverse strand, counting down.
CAAAACGGGAATCATGTCTTACGGAATGTCGGGACAATTGTTTCACGCTCCGTTTATTGACTATCATGAGATGTTTGAATTGACAGCCATTCTGGAACGTAGCCGTAACTTGTCGGCCGAAAGATATCCTGATGCAACAATTGTTCGTTCGACAGACGAACTGCTGGCTATCAACGAGTTGGAACTGATTATTGTAAACACTCCCGACCTGACGCATTACGAATACACCCGTCAGGCATTACTGGCAGGCAAGCACGTAGTAGTTGAAAAGCCTTTTGCTCAAACCGTTGCACAATGTCGCGAGCTGATACGCATAGCCGAAGAACGCAATCTGATGCTGTGCGTATATCAAAACCGTCGCTGGGACGGCGATTTCCTGACGGTTAAAAACATCATCGAACAGGGAACTCTCGGACGGTTAGTCGAGTTCGAATCAACTTTCGCCCGCTACCGCAACTATATCAAACCCGACACGTGGAAAGAGCAGAGCGGCGGTATGATGTACAATCTCGGTTCACATATCGTTGACCAGACGATAAGCCTTTTCGGGTTGCCGGAAGCAGTTTATGTTGATATTGCCACGATGCGCGACGGTGGTGTTGTGGACGATTATTTTTGCCTTCATTTGATACGTTGCGCCAAGAATCCGGAGTTGCGCGTAACCCTCAAAGCCGGTTATCTGATGTGCGAACCGGAGCCGCGTTTCGTGCTGCACGGTACGGAAGGCTCGTATCTCAAACATGGCGTTGACCCGCAGGAAGAGCGTCTGAAAAACGGCGAGACACCTTTAGCCGACAATTGGGGTTTGGAAAGCCCCGACAAATGGGGCGTTATCACTACCGAACAGGAAGGAAGAGTCAAATATCCTACCGTCAAAGGTGATTACACCTCTTTCTATGACGCTGTATATCAATCGCTTCGCAATGGCGCGGAACATCCGACCGACGCTCGCGGTAACGTAGCGGTGATACAACTTCTCGAAACGGTATCCAAAGCCAAGCCCGGCAGCGTCGTAGATATGAATCCAAAATGATATGGACAGACATTTGAACGACTTCTGGATTCTTACCGTAATAATAATACTGGCGCTTTTTGCACTGATTTTCAGGCTCAACGCGGCATTGTTCGGCAAAATGACAGGCAACATCATCGCAGGCAGAGACAGGCAAAGCATCTTTGAGACTGTCGAGCGTGAAAGCTTCATCTTCAACGCTTTCATGCTCTTTCAATCTCTGCTACTCTCGGCAGTTGTTACGTTCATCATAGCATCCGTCGGCGGCTTAATTGCTATCGACAGCATTATGACTTCCGTAAGGCACGTCCTTGTACTAATGCTTATATATGCCATTTATTATGCTTATAATCAACTATATATAGCATTAGTCGGAATAATATTCCTCGAAAAGAGCAAATACAAGATGATGCAAACAAGTTTACAGTCGCTGTTTAACGTTTGGGGTATCATTTTATACCTTCCGACATTGCTTTTGTTGCTTACAGGACAATTTTTATACATAGCACTTATAATACTGATAATCAGTTATATTGCATCACGCATTATACTAATTTATAGATTTTTTAACATATTTTTCAACAGAAATACGGGCTTTTTGTTTTTTTCTTTGTACCTTTGCACCCTCGAATTGACACCATTGGTATTATTGTACAAAGTATTGACTTATTTTTACAACAGTATAATATAAAAGATTATTGAGCGATTTAGATATGACAATGATTATCAAAAAAATGTTGGTATCCCAACCCGAACCTCCGGCAGGAAAGTCGCCGTATTATGACATAGGCAAGAAATACGGTGTTGAGGTGGAGTTCAGGCCGTTTATAAAAGTAGAACCGATAAACGCCAAAGAGTTCAGGCAGCAACGTTTATCGTTGTTGGATTATACGGCAGTAATCTTCACTGCCCGTACTGCGGTTGACCATTACTTTCAACTGGCGGAAGAAATGCGCATCACCATCCCCGAAACGATGAAGTATTTCTGTATCACAGAGACTATTGCAGTATATCTGCAAAAATACACGGTGTATCGCAAGCGTAAAGTCTTCTATGGGCAAAACGGTCAGCTGGACGATTTGGTAAAACTCGTCTTCAAACATCCCAAAGAGAAGTATATTATCCCCGTTTCGGATGTTCACAAAGAAGATTTGATGCTACGAATAAGCACAAAGAAGATACATTTTCGGACTGCTGTGATGTATCGTACAGTAAGTAATGAATTCCGTTCCGACGAAAAATTCGACTATGATTTGATGCTCTTTTTCAGCCCGCAAGGTATCCATTCTCTGTTGAAAAACTTCCCTGATTTCAAGCAAGATAACATGCGTATCGGTTGCTTCGGCCCTACAACCCAAAAAACCGCATTAGACGCCGGATTACGCCTTGATATCGGCGCGCCCACAAAGGAAGCTCCCGCTATGACTACCGCCCTTGATTTGTATCTCAAAAGGATAGAAAAAGGAGAACTTAAAACGCCCGTATCCTTGACACTCGACGATATCGAAGAACCGGTTGTCGTCAAGCCCGCATCCAAACAGAAAGGCGCCGTCAATGGAAGAGAAGTCGGTTGAAAGACGCTTCTTTCCAAAAAAAGAACGTCTGTCTTCTCGAAAAGACATCGACAGGCTTTTTGTAGAAGGCAAATCAATAAAATCATTCCCTCTGCGAGCGGTTTTTTGCTCTGCCGATAAAGCCGACGACGCCTCCCAACATGCCGCCGGTATCGCAATAATGGTAAGCGTTGCAAAAAAACGCCTCCGTCATGCCGTTGACCGCAACCGCATCAAACGGCTTATTCGCGAATCTTATCGCCTTAACAAACAGCCGCTTGTTGAATGCTGCACAGCCGAGATTATCGCTTTGCATATCGCTTTTGTTTATATGAGTAACGAGGTTTTGCATTACGCCGACATCAGCAAAGCAATGATTAAGACCGTCAATAAACTTGTTGCCCAATTAACCTCCGATATTCATGAAACGACTGCTGACTGAAATACTGCTGCTGCCGGTTTATTTCTACCGAACATGCATATCACCGCTAACTCCGCCGACTTGTCGCTATACCCCGACATGCTCGGAATATGCCGTAGAAGCGCTTAAAAAGCACGGCCCGTTTAAAGGATTATATTTAGCCGTCAAACGCATCTTTCGCTGCCACCCGTGGGGCGGTAGCGGCTATGACCCTGTACCGTAAAAACTATGCATTACCTTGATATTCACACACATAGCATTTATCCGTGTAATGACGGCAACCATACTTCGATTATCTCCGTTGATATACGCGAGCCTTTTAATCCTGTTGACGGTTGCCTGTATTCCGTCGGCATTCATCCGTGGTATGCCGACGCATCACTGATGCCGTTAGTTAGAAAGTATGCTCTGATGCCGCAAGTTGTCGCAATCGGAGAAACAGGGCTTGATAAAGCCATATTGAAACGCAAAAATCGCGTCGGCGCAGACGGCATTAATCCCCCTGACATAAACCTGCAAACCGACCTCTTACGCCAACATGCCCTGCTCGCCGAAGAAGTCCGTAAACCGTTGATAATACATTGCGTAAAAGCTTTTAACGAAATAATAAAAATCAAAAGCGATATGAAACCGGCACTGCCATGGATTATTCACGGTTTCAGAAGCAATGCCCAAACGGCGAAAATGCTGCTCGAAGCGGATTTTTATTTGTCTTTTGGTGTTAATTATCAGGATGATGCACTGTTATTAGCCTTTCGATACAACCGTCTGCTAATCGAAACCGACACGGCAGAGGTCGATATTTCGGAAGTCTATCGACGTATCTCCG
>JAITHS010000298.1 GCA_031279875.1 Tannerella sp. | reverse complement strand
TAATTTTTACGGATTTTTAGACCATCTTACGTCGGCAAAGTAATAGACCATTTCGCGGGAAGGGGAAAAGGTGCCGCCCGGTTCGCCGCCGATGTTGATAACCAGAATGTTATACCATGGATGCGCATCGGTAGGTTTAATAATTTCCTGCGTATCGAATGTTAATTCCCACCATTTGCCCAGTGAGGCATCGGGTATGCGGTGGTCGTCGCGGCCGGCGTTATGTTCGGCGTCGTCGCCATCCCACGACACTTTTTGAGTATGCCCCCACAGAGTGTTACGAGACCGGAACCAGATACGTTTCCAGTTTTTGTAGTAATCGTCGGGATAAAAAGAAGCGTCGGGCGAATAGATTTTCATTTTCAGATAGCGATATTCCCACATATTAAACTTGTACTGAGGCGGAAAGACAATGCACCACGACGAGCTTTTGCCTTTCGGGATAATTTTCCATACGTGAGTGGCGCCGCCCGGGCAATCGGCAGGCGTGTCGCCGGGTTGGTAAGTAAAAGCGCATCGCCAGTCGCCGGATACGATATTACCGTCGGCAAAGACTTTGTTTGTTACCATCACTTCGTCGGGTGCGACAAGTTTCTCGGTTATAGAGGCAAACGGCAGCAAATCTTCGTCTATTCCCATTGAGTTTGCGGCATATTTAATTTTTGTTATTTTACCTCTGTCGAGAACTCTTTTGAGGGCGTTGACACCTTTAAGATTGCGGCATCGGCCGTTGTTTTCAAAGTCGATACGTTTAAATCCGAAGTTCCAAGGGCATCCGCCTACTTCGCTTGATACGTTGTTGCCGGTTGAGAGATAAGTCGGGATATTACCTCCGGCGCCTGTAAGGTCGATTTCCGTAAGGTTAGGGAAATAAAGTACATCTTGAAGATTTTCGGCATGGATGGGATAAACTAATTTGGTAATAGTCATCGGGTCGATATCGCGTCCTATGTTGTTGGCAGCCATGGCGTTTTTGTCGGCAAATTCCGGCACTATTGATGTTGATTTCGATTCCACGATAGCACCTTCGCCGCCGATAGGTTCGTATGACGAGAAAACTTCAAATCGCTGATAAATCAATCCGGGCAGTGGTGTTTCGGTGGCGGTGTTCTCAATTTCGATGACACGTTCGACAGGATTATCGGGGTCGCTGTAATCGTTATATTTGAGGGTAGTACCGACTAATGTATAGTCGCTGACGGCTTTCCATTTCACAATCATTTGAGTACCGTCATTAGTCCAACTTTCGATTTCACGTGCTTTGAGATATTGACCGTATTCGTCGGTAGTTGGTATCTGCATGTCAAGTTTTTGGCTAAAAGTAACGGTATCAAGTATTTGGACATCATCAACGATAGGTACGACTTTGATACTGAAATTAACTTCTACCGTAGAGCCGGGGTTGAGGTTGGTAGCATCAAAGCGCAGATTATTAGCTGCTTCCATAGCCGCATCCATATTTCCGTTGACTGTTTGACCCGTTTTGTCCTTAAACGAGTAGTTACAGTCGGCGAAGTTCCACATGCTTGTAGAGATAAGCGAAGGCCATGAAAGCGATACGCCCCACGGGGAGAGGATACTTTTTGGGTCGGACACACGGATAGCGGCGCGGTCTTCGTTGGTAAACGGTATTTTGGCTATTTCTAACGGTACGGACTGATTACCGGCATGGTCGATAGTATAGACCTTAAAGCGATACAGTTTGGCTTTATCCAGATTTGTAACGTTGACCCATGAGAGCATACCGTCGTATTCAACCCTGTTGTCGTCATATTCGACAATAGTTTTTTTAGCTTTGACGGGCGAATATTTGAGGCTGTCGGAGCGTCCTGCGCGCGTCAGGTATATTTCAACTCTTTCAAAGCCGATTGAAGCGCTTACGGTATCAAATTTTTCCGAATAGATAACTTCCGATTTAACATACTCGCGAACGTTATCATAAGCGTCGTCGTTGCATCCCCAAATAGAGATGAACAATAATAAAAATAAGAATATTTTTTTCATAATAAATCGTTTAAATGTTTATTTTTTGCCGTATAAAGTTATTTCAGATAAGCAGTTAGCGCCGGTACCGGTATAGTTGTCGTTGAAATTGGATAAGGCTTCATATCTAAACCATCTTGTAGGCGGGCTAAATTTAGGGTCGTCGGGAAACATATAGAACATGTCGCCGGCCTGTCCCTGTCGGAAGATGTCGATGTCGTTCAGGCCTGTCGGAAGGGGTATTTTGCAGTTCGACATCAATTCCCAGTACGTAGTATCCGGTAATTCGACGAGATAATAGACATTAAACATGCCGACGTTTTCGCTTCCGTAATACTGACCGCGAGCCATAGGATTGAGGTCGCCGGCGGTGCCGTGTCGCTGGTGGGTTACGATGCGGCTCAGTTGATAGTAGTCGCCGAGGTCGATAATAAAGTTCCAAGGCACGTTACCGCCTGATTTACCGGTACGTCCGCGAGAGCCTGTGTGCATGTAATTGGCTAATTTATAAGAGTCTATCACATCATCGATGATATATCTTACACGTCCTTCCTTTTCGTTGCCGAAGCACATCGGGATACCGGCTATCGAATCGTTGGTTTCGGGTAGCATCCAGCCTGCTTTGCTCAACACTTCGTCTTGAAGCAGATAGATAGGCCCTTTGCTGATATCGGTCGTTTTATTTCCGTAATAATCTTCTACTCTGACGGATACTTCAATTTTGTCGGAAGGGCCGAGATTGAGATTGCGTATAAACTGACGGTTGATAGTATCAAGCGAAGTGTAAATCTGGATAATGTCTTTTGCTTCGCCCTGATAGGTGTATTTGAAGTTAACAAACACATTTACAGGCTCTTTGAGATCGTTGCGCCAGTCCACATAAAACGAGCTGAACCCCGGCACTACTTTGAGGGTTTTCTCTACGCGGGCTACGACCGGTTCGAGAGGTTCTATTTCGTAAGGCAAGTTTACCGAGCGATTGCCTCCACGGTCGAGCGCATAGAGGTTGATTTTCTGCTTTTGAGTTGAGCCGAGACCGACTACATCAAGCGAATCGTTGAAATAAGAAGCCGAAAAAGTTATTGTTTTACCGTTCGGATTAACATATTCCGCATTAACGCTCAACACATCATCGTCGGTGGGCGGTTTGAAGTAGAAACGTGCTCCTCCGTTCAACGCTTTGACGGAATCGATCGTAGGCGTTCCGGGAGGGGTTTTGTCGTCGGAATATATTTCAAACCGTTTGTCTTCTTCACAGGCAGAAATCAGTATCAGCGCTCCGACGCAGTATAATAGAGATTTAAATATAAGTTTTTTGTTCATATTATTATCATTTAGATTGTTAAAAATAAATTGTTACCATCCCGGATTTTGTTTCAGGTTGGAATTTCTGTTGAGTTCGCCCAGAGAAATAGGCCAGAGGCAGTCGCGGAACGAGAATTTGCGTGTCTGTTTGATTTCCTGCACAAAGAACGCTTCATGAGTTGATTTGAGTGGCGACCATCCTATAACAGGTTGAGTAAGAGCGGCTACGGCGTCTTTCCATCGTATCAGATCCCAGAAACGATGACCTTCAAAGGCGAGTTCGAGAGAGCGTTCCTGCTTGATGATTTCGCGCATTCCGGCTTTTGTAAGATGTTTGCCCGTAGTTCGAGCAAGAGAAGCGTCAGCCCAAACAACTTCGACGTCGGGGATACCGGCGCGGCGACGGACAACGTTAAGAGCGTCATAAACTTCCTGATTGGGAGCCGAAAGTGTTTCATTAAGCGCTTCCGCTTTCATCAGATAGAGGTCGGCGAGGCGTGCGGCGGGGAAAGGATACCGGACGAGGCGGAAAGCGTGTCCGGATTTGCTTTCGGGGTGAACGAGTTTTTGAACTGCTATACCTGTTGAGATATAGTTGTCGGCATGTCCCGAATAGAAACCGCCGCCGCTGTTGTCATAATCGGGGAAGTCGGCAAGGAAATCGGTAGTAATGCGCTGTTCGTGAGAGCGGAAATAACCTCCGGTGATGCCCAGATGAGCATAGAAGCGCGGTTCACGGTTCATATACATTGATATGGTAATCGCTCCCGGCTGCATTATACCCCTGTAAGGCAGATATTCGGGGTCTTCTGCTCCCGGAGTAGTAATTAAGTTCAGACGGGTAGAATAACTGAAAGTCTTATCTTCGGTAATCGGCAGTCCGTTTTTGGTGTAAAAATACTCTAACATGTGATAGGTTGCGCCGAGTTGCTGGTCGGAATGGCTCTGGTTGAGTACCATTTCATTGCCCGGATTATAGCGGTCGGGAAGCATGATGTTGGTATAGTTTGGAATATTTCCGGCACTATTCGAGAACCCCCAGATAAGTTCTCTGTTCCACGGATCAACGATTTCGTAACGCAGGTCATAAACGGTTTTCAATATTGCAGAAGAATCGATAGTGCCTCTGTCGATGGCAAAAGGTACTTTTTCAAATTCGTACATTTTGACGCCTGCTGTCGTAGCGGCTGTAAGAGCCTCATTGATAGCGGTAAGGGCTTCCGTCCATTTGCGTTGAGTATCGGCTTCGGAGTCGTTGACAGCGAAATAAGGCTGTCCGTCGAAGTCAAGAAAATCTTCGTAATAATCGCGGTTGCCGCTATAAAACGGTGAAGCACGATATAACAAAATGCGTGCTTTGATGGCTTTTGCGATTACCTGATTGACCTGTCCGAGTTCTGTTGTAGATGTTGTTTCTCTCAGGTTCGGGATAGCCTCGTCAATCAGGTTGAGGATGTAAGTAAAGCAGTCTTCAACTTTCGAGCGATATTGATAAATATCATCTCCCGTAGCATTAGCCGATACTTCTTTGTCGGCGATGATAATCGGCCCGTATGAGCGCAACAGGATAAAGTGATAGTAAGCTTTAAGAAACGTAACCTGTGCTATCCAGTCGGCTCTGTCGATGGGAGTGAGGTCGGATGTGAGCGATATTTTGTCGAGAAAGATATTGCAGGTGCGTAGAGCCTGATACATATCCGTAGCGCCGCCGCTACCTTGCCAGTAGCCTATTTTGGGGTCGGTGGCGGTCTGTTTGCCGCGCATTATGGTCATGCCGTTCCACCATGATTCTTTGTTTTCCTGCACGCACGACATATATTCGTCGCCCATAAGCCATGGGGTGTTGCCTACACTGCCGTCGTAGGGAAGGTATGAGTAACATTTCGCAAGGGCGTTCCATGCGTCTTCTTTCATATAAAAAATCATTTCGAGCGTAAGTTGCGAATCGGGAACTATGTCAAGAAATTCGGTACATCCCATTCCGATAAACGCTATAAATGCTATTGCAAAATTTTTGACTTTTGATTTCATAATTATTTTATTATTAAGTAGTTAATTATTAAAAAGAGACATTCAGACCAACATTGAAACGTCTGTTAAGAGGGTATCCCATACCGTTACCGCCCATTTCGGGGTCCCATACTCTGAATTTGCTGAAACGCATCAGGTTTTCGATCGTAAAGTAAACGCGGGCATTTTGAATAACTTTTTGAAGTTTGGGAATATTGTAGCCTATTTCGACTGTTTTTAAGCGCAATAGCGAGCCGTCGCGCAGCCACCAAGTTGAATTAACCGAGTTGTTTTGAATAAGATCGGTCGAGAGGCGAGGCCAGAAAGAGTGGACGTCGGGGTCTGTTTCCGTCCATGCGTCGTGGGCAACAATTTTGAGGGCGTTACGCTGAGAAATAAACGGTGCTATTCCGTTGCCTGTTCCCGGATTGATAAAAAACGACACGTGGGCGTTACCTTGGAAGAAGAAGTTAAAATCCACATTTTTGTAACCTGCCGATGCTCCGAAGCCGTACTGAATTTCTGGCACGGAGGGGTATCCCATCCATACGCGGTCGTTGGAGTTGACTACTCCGTCGCCGTTGATATCGGTATATTTGATGTCTCCTGCCTGATAAACGCCCGAACCGCCAAGTTCCTGTCGCGGCGAGTTGGCTATTTCGGCTTCGTCAACAAAAAGTCGCTCGGCAACATAACCTTGTAATTGGTTGGCAGATTTGCCTATCATTGAAAGGTATCTGTCGGCGAAATTTTCTTCATCACGCGCAACGATTTTGTTTTTGGCGTATGTAAAATTGGCGCGAGCCTGTCCCCACACGTCTTTATTGAAATAGTGATTGAAATCTATCGAAGCGTCAAAGCCTTTAGAATTGACTTTTCCGACATTACCGCTTATACCGGCTTCAAGACCGACTGATTCGGGGATACTGTTGCGCTCCCAGTAAATTTGGCTACGATGGTCTTGAAAATAGTCGGCAACAATTTTTAAGTCTCCGTTTTTGAGCAAATAGAGTTCGGCTCCGAAGTCGAGTTTGCGTGATAATTCCCAAGTGATGTCGGGATTAGCATAACGGCGTATCGTAAATCCGCTGTAATAGGTTGAGAATGTTTCTCCCCATGTTGCTCCGTAACCGCCCATTTCGACCCACGAAAGAAACCAGAAACGGTTTGCACGCGACGAGATGGCGTCGTTGCCTACTAATCCGTATGTGCCTCTGAATTTCAGCATGTTGATATTGAGCGCTTCTTTAATCGGTTCGAAAAACGTTTCGTTAGACATTATCCAACTCAAACCTACTGTCGGGAAAAATCCGTAACGACGTTTGCCGGTAAATTTTTCGGAGCCGTTGTAACCAAAAGCAAACTCGAAGAAATAACGCTCGTCAAAATTATAAGTAGTACGACCGGAGAGTCCTTGGTTACGTTGAGGCAATGCTTCAAAGATAGATGTGCCGCCGTTATAGTCGGTAGCTTCGTCAAGCATGGCTACGGCGCTTGCCGACACGTTGTGTTTGCCGAACTCACGGTTCCACGTCAGTCTGGCTTCAAGATAAGTGTGTCCCGTTACGTCGCGCGTAGAAGCAATGTCGCCCAGACGCGGATATTGTGCTGTCGGATTTAATCGCAGCAAGGTGTATTTGCCCGTCAAAGGGTCATATTCGTCAATACCGAAATAGAGCGGATTATATGTGCGCGTAGCTTCGTTTTTGGTATTAACCGTTTCGGATACGGAAATCTGAAAATTCAATCCTTCGGTGATAAAGCCTAAATCCTGACGAAAAGTTATCAGCGCGTCAATCATAGCATTGTCGCGTCCGGTATAACCGCGAACCATTTCTGCATACGGGTTTGACTTTGGAACATCGCTACCCGGTAATAATACGCTACCGAAAAGCGTATATTCGCTGAATTGATGTGCTTCATCTGGCGCATAGACTGGAGGAAAATCTACCGGATTAGAGTTCAGAATGCCAGAATAGATATCGGAAGCGCTACGCCAAGGGCCGTTGAAACGCTCAAAGCGTGCTGCTATCTTAGTTTCGAGTTTTGATGTCTTGCCGATATTGAAATTAACGTTTGAGCGCAGTATGAAGCGGTTGATAGAGATGTTGGAATTAAATGAGCTTTTGTCATCAACTTTCAAAAGTCCTGTCTCGTGGTCGTATCCTGCCGAGATGTGATAAGTAGCAGCCAAGCCGCCGCCGGTCAAACTGAGATAAGATTTCGTATTGATAGTTTGCTTATTAAATAATGTATTATACCAGTCAACATTCGGATATACTATCGGGTCGTCGCCTCTGATCGTTGCCTGAATCTTCTGTTCGGAGTAGAGCGGTCCCAGTTCGGGATAACGCGACATGCGCGCCTGATTGTAGAGCCGCATATATTCTTCGGCCGAAACAAGTTCGAGGATATGCGTCGGAGTAGCAACGTGGGAGTCGAAACGGAAGGATACTTTAAGCGGGCCTTCCTTACCGACTTTGGTGTTTACAATAATAATACCGTTAGCGCCGCGCGGGCCGTACATCGCTGTTGCCGTCGCGTCTTTCAATACCGAAAATTGTTCGATGTCGTCGGTCTGAATGCGTGCAAGGTCATCGGTGCTAGCTTCAATACCGTCGATAAGTATGAGCGGGTCAACTTTTAATCCGAAAGTAGATACGCCGCGGATGAAAAACTTAGCATTGTCGTTACCCGGCTCTCCTGTGTCTTGATAGGAGATGATGCCTGCAATACGACCTGCCATTGCGTTAGTAATGTTACTGCTCGGCGCTTTCAAATCGCCCGGCCTCACAGTCGTAACGCTCGCTACGACGCTCGTCTTTTTCTGCTGACCGAAAGCGACTATCGTTACTTCATCCAATTCGTTGGCTTTCTCTACAAGGATTATTGTAAGATCCTTGCCTTCAAAAGTTACTTCTTTGTCTTCCATACCAAGAAATGTCGCTTTGAGTTTAGTGCCGATTTTTACGTTCGGCAGTTCAAAGTTACCGTCTCCGTCGGCGGCGGCACCTCTGGTGCTGCCGGCAACCGTTATTACGGCGCCCGCTAACGGCTCGCCGTCTTTGTCAATAATGCGTCCTTTCGCTGTTAAGTTGTCCTGCGCCATCATAGCTATAGAACATAACAGTAACGCGACAGACGCCGCAAATCTTCGCAAAACCCTTGCCGGATGCGCCTGATGCAAAGAAACCATTCCGTCAAAAGCGCAACTTCTTTCGCTTTGACCTTGTCGCACTTTTGTGCTGACTTTGTACTTTTTTGATTCGTTCATATATAATAGTTTTTGTGTAAGGTCTGACAGGTGCAAATAGCCTTTTCACCACAGCCCAACGGCAGCGGCGAAACAGGCGGCGAAACAGCAAAAAAGTACGTAACTGATTG
>JAITHS010000288.1 GCA_031279875.1 Tannerella sp. | reverse complement strand
TATTCCTTGTTGAAGGAAGAGCGTTAAGTTCAAATCCCTGCGCCCAATCCCAGCGCGTTGAAGCGCCTTCGGGGTCGGTGCCGGGGGTCTTTTTGAGGAAATAGAACAAATCTCGACCGGCGAGCGATAATCCTGCTTTTTTGATATATTTTGTCTTCAACAGCCATTGTTCGGGTATTTGCCAGCCGATAGACAATTCTCTCATTTTGACGTAAGAAGCATCATAAAGAAACATTTCGCCGACGCCTGTTGCCGAACTTCCGACAGCCGACCAGTATTGCTGTGCCGTTATTTGTTTGGTATTAGCCTGACCTGTTGACGCTACTACTCCGTCAACGACCATTCCGTCGCGTCCGTCGATTGTACGGGCGGCAGTGCCGGCGGCAGTAGCCATAGCGTCGGTTACTGAAATCAGGTCGCCGCCTGCTTTAATGTCAACAAGAGCGCTTAAAATGAAGTTGCCGTACTGTATGCGGTTTGTTACCGAACCTGTCCAGTCGGGCGAAATATTACCTATCGTTTCATAGTCTGATGATTTAATCGGGAGACCGGCATCATCGACAAGTATTTTTCCTTCATCGTTACGTTTAAACACGCGACTGCGTATATCTCCGTATTTGCCGCCTTCATCTACTACTATCTCGCCTATTCGCATCGAACCGAGTACATGTCGCGGTATCGATTCATACAATTCGACGCATTCGCTCGTGTTATTGCCATAGTTGAAATTCAAATCCCAACGTATTTTTCGGGTTAATACAGGAGTAGTACTTATCATTAATTCGATACCCGTACTTTTCATCTCGCCGGCATTGATATATCTGCTGACATAGCCGCTCGAAGGCGGTATTCCGAGCGAAAGTATCTGATTGACGGTATTTGAGCGATACCACGTAAAGTCTATACCGATACGGTTTTGTATCAGTCGGAGGTCGAAACCGAGTTCTACGGATGTTGTTTCTTCGGGTTTGAGATCGTCAAAAGTCTTTATCGTACCGATATTTGCCCACCTGACATCACCGTTGATCAGACCCAGATCATACGACGCAGACGTGCGATAAGGCTCTGTATCATTACCTACTTTTGCCCATGAACCTCTTACTTTCATGAATGTAACAGCTTTCGGCAATTCAACCATATCCGAAATAATACCGCTGATGCTTGCCGACGGATAGAAATATGACCTGTTTTTGGCAGGAAGCGCCGACGACCAATCGTTGCGGGCAGTAACATCAAGATAAAGATAATTGTTATAACCAACCTGCACATTGCCAAGTACGGACTGAATTTCTTTCTCGTTGAAATAATCGGTCGCACTCACGCTTGAACCGTTCGACAGACGATTGAAACCATACAAAATCAATGGCCCCGATGCTGCGCCCATACCGTCCTGTTTAAGGTTCATCAATGCCGCGCCGATATTCGACAGTACCGAAAAGGATTTAAATATCTTGTTGATATTCAGCATTATGTCGGAATTAGTCTCCTTAACGCTGCCATGACTTTTATAATACTGCGGATTAGTAAGGTTTACGCCTTTCAATCCATACGAATAATTGTCGTTTTGAATGAAATCCCGACCTGTTTTTGCTGTTATTCCCAACCATTCCGTAAATTTATAGTTAACCGACACATTAGCAATCAAGCGATTACGTTTCCAAACGGCTGCTCTCTTGTCGGTTATGTAATTATAAGGATTGCTATACTCGTTACTCGGACCTGTCCAGTTCATCGGCACGTCGTCGATAGTCATGTTGTCTTTCAAATCGACGGTGCGTATGTTTGCGGGCATTTTTGTAAACATTTGCATCATGCCGTATTCGCCAAGTCCTACCGGATTGGTCGTCTTTTGAGTGCTGTAAGTGGCTTTCAGATTGATTGTCAGTTTTTCGTATTTGTAGTTTGTGTTGATATCAAAATACTGACGTTTAATGCCGTTATTAGCAGTAATGCCTTGCGTTCTCGAATCGGTGAATGAGAAATACGACGCGAGATTTTTGCTTCCTCCCTGTACCGATACGGTATTGTTGGCATTAAATCCTGTGCGGAAAAAATCTTGCAGACGGTTTTTTTGCGCCGTCATTGCGTAATCGGGCGCATCCTTGTCGTAAAAATGCTTGCGCCAGTTGGGTATCATTTGACCGCTCATCTTCGGCCCCCATGCGTTTTGTGATGCGATATTAAACTCACCGTTATTGCCCTGACCGTAGTCCCATTGATAATCATATCCTCCGAACATTTGACTCCAACTGTAATTGCCCGTATAACCGATGCTTACAGGCTGGTCTTGACCGGCGCTTTTGGTTGTTACGACTATCACGCCGTTTTGTGCTCTCGAACCGTAAAGTGCGGCGGCATTAGGCCCTTTAAGTACCGAGATGCTCTCTATGTCTTCGGGATTAATTTCCGACGCCGAACCGGCACCATCCGAACCGCCCCACTGGTAAAAATCGGAGTTGGAATCATCACGAATAGGGATACCGTCAACAACCCACAACGGTTGATTGTTGCCTGTCAGCGAATTTAATCCGCGCATTACTATTCGTGTCGAACCGTTTACTCCGCTCGACGACTGACTGATTTGAACGCCCGCAACCTTGCCTTGCAACATGTTTGCCGCGCTATGGCTCTTAGGATCAAGCAAATTGTCGGTTTTGACTTCCTGCATGGCGTAGCCGAGCGCCTTCTTCTCGCGTTTTATGCCGAGCGCCGTTACTACAATCTCATCAATTTCGGTAACGCTTTCCAACATTACAACGTTAATGACAGTGGCGTTTCCGACTGTTATTTCTTGCTTCGCAAATCCGATAAGCGAAAATGACAGCACTGCATTGGCGCCGGACACATTGATAGAATAATTACCGTTTTCATCGGTAACAACGCCCGTAACAGTACCCTTTAATACTACATTTACCCCCGGAAGAGGGTCTCCTCCGTTGTCGGTTACAGTTCCCTTTATAACCGACTCTTGTGCAACGAATACCGTTCTCTCGTCGCTTGCCTCTGCTTTTCGTATGTTTAAACCGAAAATAATACAGGCACATTGAATCATTAAAAACTTTTTCATATTATTATTATTATAATTATTTAAAAACGGCGGCAAAGTTAGTAAAAAATTTTAATAATACAAAATTTAATTATAAAATTTTTTTTTTTTATCATAAAAATTATCTATCTTTGCGGCTGTTTTTAAAACAATATGCAACATGGATAAAAATTTATCTGAACTGTACAGAACGGAATTGCTCGACAAAGTAGTGCCGTTCTGGTTAGAAAAATCACAGGACAGGG
>JAITHS010000264.1 GCA_031279875.1 Tannerella sp. | reverse complement strand
CTTACGCCGTATAATGGAAGCCGCAGGTTTTCGTACCATCACAAGCGAGTGGTGGCACTTCAACGTTACAACACGCGACGACGCCAACAAAAACTATATCATAGTGGACAGGTAACGGTGCACGGTTATTTTTGTGCAAAGATAATACTTATTCTAAAAATATGGCTACAAATTAGAATAAGCAACCACGCTATTATGATTTTTTGCAACTGTCTGCCTTGGCAACTTTTGGCGTATAATCCTGCTTATTAACATATTTGCCAAAATCCATATAACAACATCAAGCGAAAATACTATCATTACATTTACATATCTGATTATAAAGAAGTTCATCATGCAAATACACACGTTATAGAACATGATAACAACCAAAGAGATGGATTTTGTAAGCCCCATGTTTAGAAGTTTGTGGTGGATGTGATTTTGGTCGGGCTTGAACAGATGTTTTTTGTTTTTTATCCTGTAAAAGATTACACGCATGACGTCAAGAATCGGAAGCAAGATAGGGGAAAAAGCAACAACTAACACAGTTTCAATGTTAATCGACGTGCTACCGGTATTGCAGGCATAGCGAATGGCAAGAAAAGCGAGTATTAAACCGAGAGACAGGCTGCCCGAATCGCCCATGAATATCTTCCGCTGCCGTTGAACGCTGCCGTAAACGTTATAGAAAAAGAACGGGATAAGTACGCCAACCGTACTGAACGCAATGGCTGCGTAAATCCATTGATTATCAAGGATAAACAAAGAGCCGTAAACGCCAAGTGCAAAGAGACTCAAACCGGAAGCCAGCCCGTCGATACCGTCAATAAGATTTATTGCATTGATTATCAATATAATAGCTCCAATAGTTAGAGGTATTCCGATATATGGCGCCAAAGCATTAATTCCCATAAAACCGTATAAATCATTGATATAAATGCCTGAACTGACGATGATTAACGAAACAAGTATCTGGACAATAAATTTATACCTGTAACTTAACCCAACAATATCATCCTTAACGCCGCAAAGGTAGAGCAGTGTCAATCCGCAGAAAAACAAACTGAAGCCCGAACAATCAGCAAGCATTTGATTATCAGGGCTATATTCGGCCGACAAACCAATAATAAGCAGCATTGAAAAGAGGATACAGGGGAAAAACGAGACTCCTCCGATGCGTGGCACCGGATGATTATGTGTTTTACGGTCATCCGGCAGATCAAAAAGTTTGCGTTCTGTCGCGATAACAAGTAATTTAGGAATGATAACTATTGCGAGAAGCATCGAAGAAATCATTGCCAACAAGGTGTACAAATAGTTCATAATCAAACAATAAAGTTCCTACCATTCGTATGCTTCACGTAACACTCTCATCAATATATGTGTACATAAAACAGACGTCTGACTCTTTTAAACGGCTGCAAAGATAGTGATTTTTTTTATAAAATCAAAATTCTTAACTAAAAATATACAAAAATCATCAAAAAACACAATAAAGACGTATTTACTCAAACAGCGTATTTTGAATTGAGAAGCGGCTTTTTCCGAGATGTCGGTAGGCAAGGTCGGTAACTTCCCGTCCGCGCGGAGTACGTTTGATGAAGCCTTCCTGAATAAGAAACGGTTCATAAACGTCTTCGAGGGTTCCGGGGTCTTCGCTGAGGGCTGCCGAAAGGGTTGTCAAACCTACGGGGCCACCGGCAAACTTGTCTATGATTGTGTTAAGAAGTTTATTATCAATGCTGTCAAGACCGTAACGGTCGATATTTAGGGCTTCGAGGGCGTAGCAGGCGATGGCTTTGTCGATGTCGCCGCTGCCTTTGACCTGTGCGAAATCGCGCACCCGTCTTAACAGCGAGTTACAAACACGAGGAGTGCCGCGACTGCGACCGGCTATTTCTTTGGCGGCGTTGGCTTCACACTTGACGCCAAGTATTTCCGCGCTGCGGATAACGATTTTGGTCAACGTCTCAACATCGTAATATTCGAGGTGCATGTTGATACCGAAACGTGCGCGTAAAGGGCTGGTTAACAGACCGCTGCGCGTTGTGGCGCCAATAAGCGTAAATGGAGAAAGGTCTATCTGGATTGACCTTGCACTTGGACCTTTATCTATCATAATATCAATACGATAGTCTTCCATAGCGGAATAAAGATATTCTTCTACGATAGGGCTGAGCCGGTGGATTTCGTCGATAAAGAGGACGTCATTTTTATCAAGCGAAGTAAGGACACCGGCAAGGTCTCCGGGTTTGTCGAGAACAGGACCGGAAGTTATCTTGATGCCGACGCCAAGTTCGTTGGCTATGATGTTTGCGAGGGTTGTTTTGCCAAGACCGGGCGGGCCGTAGAGCAAAACATGATCAAGCGCTTCGCCTCGCATTCTCGCCGCAGTAACGAAGATGCGAAGGTTTTCGACTACTTTGCCCTGACCGCTGAAATCCTTGAATGACAACGGTCTGAGGCGATTTTCATATTCTTTGTCGCTTTCCGGAGCGCGTTTTGCCTCCTGGCGAATGTCAAAATCGTATTCTTCCATGTAAACGTTTTAAGGGCGCAAAGTTAACATAAATTTTTGAAATTCCATCGATTTACTACTGATTTTTCTGCAAACCGATTGCAGGGTTCTAAAACCACTGCAAGGGTTTGGGCTTCCCGCAAACCACTACAAGGGTTTGACCACCACTATTACCCCTTCGCTGTGTGAAGAAAACTCCGGCGCATACATACATTGGAACGTAGTTATGCCGTTCGAGAAAGTGCCGACGTGAGTAACGCGAAGGTCATACTCGAATACGTAAACGCCTTTGGGTAAAGATGTTATGAAAAAGTTCGACGAAGCATCCTTAACGCTTTCGTAGTAGCCGAGACCATCTTGCCAACGGTAGCGCGAGAGTGTGCTTACCGGTTCGAAGCATGAGGCGCGCATGTCTTTGAGATGTACATACTCGTAGTCGCGGTCGGCGCGCAGTTCAATGCGTACACACACTAAATCGCCGACTTTCAACGGTTTACCGTCCGTTATGGGCTGCAACTGCTCGCCGTGTTCGGTTAATGTTCTGATGTACAGTTGTTTATTCATCTTCAGCGATGTTTCGGCTTGAGTAATCTTATCCAACTGCTCGAAATACTGCCAGTACATTCCTCCCCACGCAATACCGTGATTATTAGGATTATATACCTTAAAATTACCCTTTGAAGGATTGACGTCGGCGCCGTAAACGGCCGTTTTGACGTAACCGGTGCCGGGTTCAGCTTGGAGTGCGGGCATGTTATTTTGTGGCGTAGCACCGGATATGGGTTCTATCTTCAACGCTTTCGTTTCGTCTAACAGGCTGCTGCCGGTCATCAACAGGGCATAAATGGCTTCGGAAGTGGCTTTGGTAGTGCGCCAGTCGTTAGTCTGTTTGTTGCGCAGAAGCCATATTTTCATCTCCTCTACCGATTTGGCGTCTGATGCAACCTCGTTAAACGCCTCTATCACAGCCGCTTGCGTCTCTATCGGCGCTTCGTGCCAAAAATATCCTGCCACGTTATCTTTCCAATACATTCCGAGTTCTTCCGACTGCATAGCTTTGGATTTCAGTATCTTGATGATTTCCAGCGCTTTATCATGTTGACCAAAGCGATGCAAAGTAAGCGCCGTCAATGCTTTGCCATACGTGGTGGCGTTTTTCCAATATTTGCTTGCCTGCGCGAGATAAAAATCGAAAGCCTTGCGATGTTTGCTTTCCGACGGTTTATGTTTTGTAAAACTGCACGCATAAAGATAATGCAATTGTAAAGCGCTGATTGTCTGTTTGGTCGTGTCGGTATTGTTGCGGAGCAGTTGGTCGTAGTCTTCCCAAAGGCGATTGTCGAGATAATCCAGAGCGCGTTCTACAATCTCCTCTGCAGCATCCGAATATATAACTACCTGATTATCAAGCATTTGCAGATGTCCAAAACCGGAAACGAGATACTGTGTGATGTAACGGCTTGAAGGTGAGCCGTTAAACCATGGGAAACCACCGTCGGAAGCCTGCATCTTGCTCAGTTTGTCGAAAGCGCGTTTCTGTTCGGAGCTCATGCGGTTGAGGTCAAACAGCAGTCCGACACGTCGTTTGCGTTCCGTTTCGTTTTGCGCCTGTACGACCCAAGGCGTTTCTTCGAGCATGACCTGTTTTAACTCCTGATTCTTTTC
>JAITHS010000187.1 GCA_031279875.1 Tannerella sp. | reverse complement strand
CACACCAACCCCGAACCACACTACTCCCCCCACCGCCCAGATTTTCAGACCCCGTCTTCTTTCGCCGTGCCGGGGACGTCGGGGGGCGAAGGGGGCACAAAGCAGAAAGCAGAAGGCAGAAGGCAGTAGGGGCAAGGCGCGCCTTGCACAGGCGGAAAGCAGAAGGCAGAAAGCAGAAGGTACGTACAGGGCATTCGTCATTGCGAGGTACGAAGCAATCCAGCGTTCCTTTTCTCCGAATTGCTTCGTTCCGACCAATGACGGACGTAAGCTCCCAACCGCTTGCAGGGTTTAAAACCACTGCAAGGGTGGGGGGGACGGTACCACGCAATGACGAATGCCCTGTGCGTTAATGCCCTCGCTATGACGGACGTAAGCTCCAAACCGCTTGCAGGGTTTAAAACCACTGCAAGGGTTTGGCAGATACCAACGACGCATAGGGCATTCGTAATTCGTAATTGGCTAACGCCGAACGCTGTTTCGTAATTTTTAATTCTCTCTCAACTCTCAACTCTCAACTAACAATGAAATATTTATTAACTTTATTCACTCTCTGTATATCCGCATACTGTTACGGTCAAGAAAAATCAGTCATAACCGGAACAGTTACCGACCAAACCGGTGAACCGCTACCCGGCGCGTCTATCTGGATTAAAGAATCGTCTGTCGGTGTTATTTGCGACATCGACGGCAAATACTCCATTAATATCGGAAACGTAAAGAATCCCGTTCTGGTAGCCTCTTATGTAGGTTATAGTCCTGTGGAGGAAATTGCAGGCGACAGGAAGCAGATCAATTTCGTACTCAAAGAAATCGCCACTGAAACAGACGAAGTAGTAGTTGTAGGCTACGGATTGCAGAAGAAAGAAAGCGTCGTAGGTGCTATTACAGCTCTCAAACCGGCACAGTTGAAACTCCCTGCCGGACAAATATCAAACATTCTTGCCGGTCAGTTAGGCGGCGTCATCTCTATTCAGCGAACAGGCGAGCCGGGGCAATCGTCTCAATTCTGGATACGCGGAGTAAGCACTACGGTAGGCGCTTCCAACAAGCCGCTGATATTGGTTGACGGAATAGAGCGCGAACTTGACCTCGTTGATGTGGAAGACATCGAAACCTTTTCCGTCCTCAAAGACGCCACCGCAACAGCCATCTACGGCGTCAGAGGCGCTAACGGAGTATTGCTCATAACAACACGCGGCGGCTATCAGGGACCGGCAAAAGTAACCGTCAGAGCCGAATCGGGAATGACATCGCCCACAAGACTGCCGTTAATGGCTGATGCCGTACAGTATGCCGAACTCTACAACGAAGCATACGGTTATACATCCGACGGCGGCAAACATCTCTTTGACGACGAAACTATCGCCCTGTACGCATCCGGACAAGACCCTGACCTCTATCCTAACGTCAACTGGGTTAATGAAATGTTTCGAGACTTTGCTTTCAATCAGCGCATCAATGTCAACATGAACGGCGGCGGCAGCATAGCCCGATATTTCATCTCCGGCGGATATTATCACGAAGGCAGCATCTTCAAGCAAGACAATACAAAGCGTTACAAAACATCTATTGATTACGACAAATTCAATTTTCGCTCAAATATAGACGTCAATCTGACACCTTCAACTATTATTAATGTCAATCTTTCTAACGTTTACGAAACTCGCGTCTCGCCTAACAGCAGCCGCGACGACATCTGGACACGCGCCTTTACCTATTCGCCCGGATTAGTACCTCCCGTTTATTCCGACGGCTCGCTATCGGCATACCCCGGCGGAGGTCAAAACCCTTATAACATATTGACACAGGACGGGTTTAAAAACGAATACTGGAACAACGCCCAGTCGCTAATCGGCTTGAAACAGGATTTAAACAACTTTATAACCGCTAATGTCAAGTTCTCGTGGGATGTAGTTTCAGGTCAAACCGTTCACTACGCCCGCACGCCGAACACTTTCTACGCTTACGGAAGAGATGACGACGGCGCTCTGATGCTCAATCCCGTAGTATCCAACGGCACCGAAACGTTGAATTACAGCAAAACTTCTTCCGGTCGCAAGACGGTTTATCTCGAAGGCTCGCTCACATACTCACGTTTGTTCGGCATCCACCGTATCGGCGCTCTGTTTCTCTATAATCAAAAATCAATGCGATACTTACAGTCCGACAACATCGACGGCTCCGTGCCGTACCGCAATCAAGGCATAGCAGGGCGCGTTACATACAGCTATGACGACCGTTATCTTACGGAAGCCAATTTCGGCTACAACGGCTCCGAAAATTTCAGCCCCGGACATCGCTTCGGATTCTTTCCCTCAATAGCGTTAGGATGGCTTGTATCTAATGAAAACTTTTTCAATCCTCTCAAATCCGTTATCAATAACTTGAAAATACGTGGCTCCTACGGATTAGTCGGCAACGACAGGATAGGCAACGAAGACGATATCAAACGGTTTGTTTACCACGACCAGTTTAATCTTAACGTCGCCAATGCTTACTCTCTCGGTCAGCAGTCAACAAGCAAGACCGGCGCCAAAATATCTAATTACGGCAGTCCTAACGTGTCGTGGGAGAAATCTCACAAACTTGACATAGGGCTTGAAATGTCGCTCTTCAAACAAGTAAACATTCAGGCCGATTACTTCCGCGACTATCGTACCGGCATCTTCCTCCAACGCAACGACCTTACTTACATTGCAGGCGTAGCCACGTTGCCTTACGTCAACATCGGCGAAGTACTCAACAGAGGTATCGAAACGCAACTCGAATCGTTTCATAATATCGGCCGGATGCATCTGTCGTTCAGAGGTAATTTTACTTACAATCGCAACAAAGTATTAAAAAACGCCCAACCGACACCCGAATATCCGTATCTTAGTAAAATCGGTTTGCCGGTTGACCAGCAGACAGGTTATGTTGCACTCGGACTGTTTCGGTCGCAGGAAGAAATCGACCAAAGCCCGCCGCAGTACGGCGTATTGCGCGTCGGCGACATCAAATATAAGGATATCAACGGCGACGGCGTTATCAACTCTTATGACCAGGTACCGACAGGATATACTTGGGTTCCGGAAATAACTTATGGCTTCGGAATATCGCTCAATTGGAAAAACTTCGACATGTCGGCACTCTTTCAGGGCATAGCACATACAACAATGTTTCTCGGAGGTACTGCTTTTCGGGTTTTCTCCGGCGCAGGCGAGGCTGCTTCCGGATTTTATGAAGATGTGTATCTCAAATCGTGGCGATTAAACAATCCCGACCCCGACGCCATCTATCCGCGCCCAACAGTAGGTTCTAATGCCAATAACAACTTGCAATCGACTTTCTGGCAAAGAGACATCAGTTATATGAGGCTTAAAAATATGACTGTCGGATATACGCTTCCAAAAAGGATGACCGAGAAGTTCCGAATGCAGAACGTTCATATCTATTGCTCCGGAATTAATCTGATTACATTCACGGCGTTTAAACTTTTTGATCCCGAACTTGACAACAATCAGGGATCCAAATACCCGCCAAACAGAGTTATCAATATAGGAATGAATATTAACTTTTAAATATAAACGTATGAAAAAGATTATAGCAATATTATTAACCGTAACGCTGACGACGTCGTGCGATTCGTTTCTTGACCAGCAACCGCTCGACCAGCCTACCACTACCGCAGATATTTTCAAAAGCAGAGTGAACGCAGAGAAATATCTTTTCAACTGTTACAGTTATATTCCCGATTACTGGCTGCTCAGTGCCGCTAACGGCTTCCCTTGGAGCGCTGCTTCCGATGAATCCGACGTGGCATGGTCGCACGACGTCAATAAGATGAACAACGGCTCGTGGAACCCTAACGAAGTGCCTTACGGCAAATGGCAAAACATCTATCAGGGCATCAGAGACGCCAATTATTTCCTCAAAAACATCGATATCTGCAAGGAATTAAGCGACGAAGAAATCAAACAGTATAAGGCCGAAGTACGGTTTATCCGCGCACTGCTATACGTCAATCTCATCAGAACTTACGGGCCGGTCGCCGTTATACACGATGAATTGCTCTCTATTGATGATGAAATAATAATAGGAAGAAATACTTTCGATTATTGCGTTGATTATGTAAGCAACGAACTGACCGAAATAGCCGGTATCCTCTATCCGTCACAAAACAACACTAATCTGGGACGTCCAACGAGCGGTGCGGCGCTGGCTCTCAAAGCCGTTATCCTCAATTTCGCCGCCAGCCCGCTCTTTAATACCGATGCTTCTATCTACAAAGAATGGAAAAGCGCTACTACCGGCGATAATCTGATGCCAACAACTTACAACGAACAAAAATGGCGCACAGCGGCGGCAGCGGCAAAGGCGGTCATTGACCTCAACCGCTACGAACTGTATAAAGAGTTTGACAGTCATGGAAACATCGACCCATACAACTCTATTTATGGCATTCATTACCACAAATGGAACAACGAACTGATTTTCGGACGTCATATGACTTTCGGCGCTACCGAAGCCGAAGCCCGTAATTTCGTTTACCGTATTACTCCCAAAGCGTTTACTAATTGCTGGGGAGGCGTAAGCGTATCGCAAAAACAGGTTGATGCCTTTGCTATGAATAACGGCAAATATCCTGTTATAGGATATAGCGACGGCAGTCCCGAATGGAACGGCAAAGACGGCAGAAATCCCATTATCGACCCAACTGCCGGTTATACCGAAACAGGAGCAACAAACTTCCTTCACCCATGGGATAAGGAAACAATGCTCACTTACAATATGTACGTAAACCGCGAGCCGCGTTTCTACATGAGCATAGTGTATGACAATCTTAAATGGGTTTACGGCAGTAATCTGGCAAAAAACACAGTTATAGACTACGGTAACGGTGGCAACAGCTACGAAGCAAGCGGCACAAACCATCCGCTTACCGGCTATACGCCGCGCAAGTTTACTTTCCGTGAAACCGACCCTGCGCTCGGCAACAGCGGTTTCGTATTTCCTTTATGGCCGCTGATACGTTATGCAGAGATTTATCTTGATTATGTTGAAGCATTAATCGAATACGACCACACTAATCCCGACGTTCTCAAATACTGGAACGAACTGCGCGCACGCGCCGGAGTGCCGAATATTGAGTCCGTTTATCCCGACATAGAAAACAACCGCGACATGCTGCGCCTTATGCTGCGACGCGAACGACAGGTAGAACTGTTTTTTGAAAACAGCCGCTATTTCGATATCCGACGCTGGAAAATAGCAGAAGTAACCAACAACAACTGCCCCGTTTATGGTATGAATATTACCGTTGACGACGGCGCTCCTAACTCTATCGGCAACACCGATTATTGGCGTCGCACTCCAATATATCGCGGCAACCGTACTTTCCTGTTGAAGCATTATCTCTATCCGCTTCACCAAAACGAATTAGACAGAAACAAAATCATAGAACAATCATGGGGATGGTAGAATTTACAATGAAACATTTATTTTTAATAGTTCTTCTCTTCGCGCTATCTTCCTGCGAAGACAACAGACGACAGAACCTTGTACCCGACAAGATATATCTTGTCCGCACAGGGCTTAACACCGAAGAGTCGTTCGACATCGGCGAGAAATACGTTTCTAACGTGTGGGCAAATAAAAGCGGACTGAACGGTTCGACCTGCAAAGTATCGTTTGCCGTTGACGTTGCAGCTCTTAATGCTTACAATGCCGAAACAGGCAGCACTTTCGAGATGCTTCCTTCATCGTGCTACACTTTAAGCAAATCGGATTTCGTCATCGAAGGCGACGAACAGTACGCCAAGTTCGGTTTTGAATACGACCCCGCCGTCATTGTAGCCGAGTGGGAAAAAATGCACGGCAACGACACTGATTTCTCCAAATACGGCATGACAGACTTCGTGCTGCCGCTGTCGATAACATCCGAAGGTGTCGAAACGGTTGAAGAAGCCCGCGCGTCTCTGATACGTTTTGCCGTCAACGAACCGTTAATAAGTATTCAAACAAACTCTTTCGACATGGTGCGCATCTTTGAAGGCGAGACAGGTGTAATAGAGAAGACCGTCGAAATCGGTACCGCTTTCGACAACCGCTGGGATTGCAATGTTACACTTGAAACCGACAGAGCCGCGCTCAAAGAACTCGTTGCAAAGGCGAAAGGAACAGTTAGATATTCGGAGACACGCCTAAAATCAAAAACTGCGGGCGACGTCGAAGAGTTCTCTTCCGTTCTAACGCATATCGACGGCGTTTTGCCACCCGACAATGCCTGTACCATAAACGGAAACCTGAACATGAAAGCCAGTACAAACCGCATGACGCTTACCGTCGCTATCGACAAAACCAAACTTCATCCGGGTCTTAACATTTTTCCCGTCGCTCTTAAAAATGTTACCGACCCGTTGAAAGTCAATCCTCTTCGCAACGTCTGCTATATCCCCGTTCAATATGTGCCGACGAGAGACGCAGCAATGATAAAGAGTTCATCATCGCACCAGAGCGCTGATTATGCACCTAAACGTGTCGCCGGACTTTTCGACGGCGATTTCGATAACTCATGGAGACCGGGCGTCGGAAGCACAAGTTTTCCCTCCGGCATTGCTAACGACAACAGTCCCGCTATCGTCGTTGACATCGGCAAGACGAGCGACATAACGGCGGTAGAGTTATGGACGCGCGGACCGGGCGAACGACAGGGTAGCCGCACAGAAACATATCGCGCCGCGCCGACGTATATCCGTAACGTCAAAATCTACGTCAGCAATGACACCCAATGTTGGGAAGCAGATAACGGCGAATTCCTTATCAAAGGCACAGCCCTCATCACAAATGCAAAACCATACTGGGGCGAAGCTTTGATAGATTACAACTGGGAAGCCGACAATCCCATCAGCGCACCGCATACTTTCAACCTGCCGGTCGGTACAACAGGAAGATACGTCGCAGTATGGTTTACCAAAAGCGCCAATCAAGCAGATTTGTGGGAATTATTTGTTTACGATAAAAGAGACTGATATATGAGAAACATTTTATTTGCTATCGGCGCTACTGTTAGCCTGCCCGTCGTCAATATGAAGGCTGTCAATTTTGTTGTTATCAATCTTGACGACGCCGGTTATGGCGATTTCTCTTGCTACGGCGCCACAGGCTATTCTACGCCTAACATCGACCGTATGGCAGCGGAGGGAATGCGTTTTACGCACTTCCTTACGGCACAGCCTATCAGCGGCGCATCGCGTGCAGGACTGCTTACCGGTTGCTATCCTAATCGTTTCGGCTTTGCAGGAGCGCCCGGACCTAACTCGCCAACAGGTATTCATGCCAATGAAATGACTATGGGCGAGTTGTTGAAACAAAAAGGTTACCATACCGCCATTTACGGTAAGTGGCATCTCGGAGATGCGGAGCAGTTTCTACCACTCCAAAACGGCTTCGACGAATACTACGGTCTGCCATACTCCAACGATATGAGAAATAAAATACTCGGCGGATTGCCGTTGTATGACAATAACGATATTGTCGCTCTTAATCCCGACCGGTCAAAACTTACCGGCGACTATACTGCACGAGCTATCACTTTTATCCGCAAAAACAAAGACCGTCCTTTTTTTGTTTACCTTGCTCATAACATGCCGCACGTCCCGCTGGCAGTGTCCGACAGGTTTAAAGGCAAGAGTAAACAGGGACTGTATGGCGACGTTATGATGGAAATAGACCAAAGTGTGGGCGACGTCATCACTACACTGCGCGAACTCAACCTTGAAGAAGAAACGCTCGTTATATTGACGTCCGACAATGGCCCGTGGATTAACTACGGCAATCATGCCGGCTCTACCGGCGGTTTGCGCGAAGCCAAAGCCACTACTTTTGAAGGCGGCAATCGCGTGCCGTGTATCATGTACCGCAAAAACAAAATCGCCCCCGGCACAATTTGTAATCTCCTTGCTTCTACTATTGATATTTTTCCTACTATTGCCGAACTCAGCAACGCCCCATTACCTAAACATACCATCGACGGCGTGAGCCTGACATGGATTCTTGACGGTAGAGCAACAGAAAGCCCGCGACGGTTTTTTGCTTATTATTTTCATAAAAACGATTTGGAGGCTGTTACCGACGGAATATTCAAACTCATCTTTCCGCACAAACACCGCACCTACGGCGCTTTTCCGTCGGGAGCAGACGGTAAGGGCGGAAAAACCGAAAATATCGAAATCACTATGCCCGAACTCTATGACCTCAGGCGCGACCCCGGCGAACGTTATAACGTCATTGAGCAATATCCCGAAGCAGTATCAAGACTGACGGCTTTTGCCGACAGTATGCGACGCGAACTCGGCGACGACCTTACCGCCTCCAAAGGCGCCAACCGCCGTCCGCTCGGCAAAACCCTTGCAGTGGTTTCGCCAACCCTGCACGGGGTTTCAAACCCTTGCAGGGGGGACGGTACCACGTCATTGCGAGGAACGAAGCAATCCAGCGTGCCTTTTCCTTCCGGACTACTTCCTTTCTTCCGGATTGCTTCGAACCTTATAATGACGAATGCCCTGTCCGTTAACGCCCGCGCAATGACGGACGTAAGCTCCAAACCGCTTGCAGGGTTTAAAACCACTGCAAGGGTTCGTGGTACCGTCATCTCAACTCTCAACTCTCAACTCTCAACTCTCAACTTAATTAATTAAACAATGAAAACTAAAACTCTTTTAAAACTCGTTTTCGCAACCATATCGGTGGCTATTTCTACCACCTCTTGCGACGACAACAATGCCGACATAACAGGCAAAAACAAGCCATACGACCCGAACAAGCCAATAAAATGCGAGGCGTTCACACCCTTAGAGGGAGGAATGGCGACAAAGGTTATACTCAAAGGCGACAATTTCGGTAATGATCCGGAAGCAGTAAAAGTCTGGTTCAACAAAAAGCAGGCGCCGGTTGTAGGTTGCAGCGACGGACATATTCTCGTTATCACGCCGCAACGCCCCGGTGACACATGCTCTATAGCTGTTGTGATAGGAACGGATTCAACCGTTTTCAAACAACAGTATATCTATCACACTCGTGAAGTAGTATCAACGCTTGTCGGACAGCGCGGTACGACGGCTTTCAAAGCCGGAACTTTCGGAGAAGCAACTTTCGTCAATCCGACTTATCTTACTGTTGACGATGAGGGAAATCTTTTTCTGGCGCATCAGGACAACCCTAACAGCGTTGTTATGATAAGCCAGCAAAATCGTACCGTAACGCAGTTACTTGCATGCCCTAACAAGCCGAACGCACCAAGTACCGACATTACCGGCAGGGTAGTAGTAGTACCGGCAGACGGCGGCGGCGCTTACGTTGATACTTATTTTGAGTTCGATTCCGACGCCCAGTGGACGCCAAGAACACGTAAAATACTTCATCCTACGGCAGCCGACATAGCATCAGGCATGCTTGATTTCAACATCAACCTCTACAAGCATTCATTTGCTATCTGTATGCTTGACAGCATGGTCTATGCCCGCTCAAACCGCGACGGATATATGCTCAAATTCAACCCCAAGACACGTCAGGGAACAGGTATCAGCGTTAACGGCGTCCGTCAATGCAACCCGCTCAACAGCGATACTTACCTTGTTTTCGACCCCGTCAATAAGTCGCGGATGTATTGTGCCAGCACAAGCCAGCATTGTATCCATTATTTCGACATCATCACCGGAGAAACAGGTGTTTATGCCGGTAAAAGCGGAGAATCGGGCTGGAAAGACGGCAAACTCGAAGACGCAAGATTTAACGGCCTCCGACAAATGGTTCTTGATAATGACGGCAACCTGATCGTAGCCGATGTCAACAACCATTGCATCCGCAAGATTACTCCCGAAGGCATCGTATCCACTATTGTAGGCATTGCCGGCAAATCGGGCTATCAGGACGGCAGCCCCGACGACGCTCAGTTTAACGCTCCATGGGGGCTGTGTATCGACCGTCGCGACGGCAGTATCTATATCGCCGACAGAGGTAATAAATGTATTCGTAAACTAACAATTGAATAATTATGAAATATTTAATCATTATTTTACTGTCATGCTTAGCATTTGTCGCTAATGCCCAAAACAGTATGACGATACGCGGTACCGTATCCGACGAATCCGGCGAAACTATTCCCGGAGTTACCGTTTATATCAAAGACCGTCCCGGCATCGGCACTGTAACCGATGAAGAAGGCGTTTTCTCAATAAAAGCATCTAAAAACGAAATCATTGTATTCTCGTTTATAGGTTATGAAAAGACCGAATATATAGTTGCAAAAGAAGACGTCAACCTCAAAATAACACTCCGTGAAGCGACTTCACAACTCGAAGAAGTCATCGTTGAAGCGTTAGGTCAAAAACAGCGCAAGATAACAACCGTCGGCGCCGTCAGCACTATCAATACCAAAGACCTCCAAGTACCTGCTACCGCACTTGCCAATGTGCTTGGCGGACGTATGGCCGGCGTTATCTCAATGCAAACAAGCGGCGAGCCGGGCAAAAACATCTCCGAGTTCTGGATAAGAGGTATCGGCACTTTCGGCGCTAACGCATCGGCATTAGTACTTATCGACGGTCTGGAAGGAGATATCAACTCTGTTGACCCCGCCGACATTGAGAGTTTCTCTATCCTCAAAGACGCCTCCGCTACCGCAGTCTATGGCGTCAGAGGCGCTAACGGAGTAGTTCTGATTAACACTAAACGCGGTGCAGACGGCAAACTCAAAATATCGTTCCGCAGTAATCTCACACTGTCAAAAATGCAACGTCTGCCACAATACGTGCGCTCTTACGATTATGCTACCCTCGTTAATGAAGCGCTGGCATCACGCGGAGACGTCCCTAAATACACGGCCGGAGATCTTGATATTATCAAATACGGTCTTGATAAAGATCTTTTTCCCGATGTTGATTGGCAGTCGGAAATAATTCAACCCGTCAGTTTTCAGGAAACGTATTATATCAATGCACAGGGCGGCGGTAGCATAGCAAAATATTTCCTCAGTTTCGGAATGTCGGACGAAAGCGCCGCCTACAAGGTTGACCCTAAAAGCGAGTTTAATGCCAAAACAGGCTACAACACATACACCTATCGCACTAATCTCGACATCAATCTTACAAAAACTACAAAAGTATTTTTCAGCACCGACGGCTATCTTACACGCAAAACGCAACCGGGCATGACCAATACCGAATATCTCTGGTACTCGTTGTCGCAAATGACACCTGTCGTTGTGCCGCTAATTTATTCTACCGGACAACTACCGACATACGGCACCGGCGACGACCAGATTTCTCCATATATTCAGATGAACTATCTCGGTACGGCATCCGCAAGCACAAATACATTCAAAACTACCGTCAATCTCGACCAAGATTTATCATCTCTTTTAGACGGACTCAAACTTAGAGTGCAGGGCGCTTTCGATACTAAAACATATTTCAACGAACGCAGATACGTAAAACCTGATTTGTATTACGCATCTTCTCGCGGTATTGACGGTCAGTTACAACTCGCACGAAGAGTCAATAAAGTCAACGCTCAATACTCCAACTCACAACGGCAATACCGCAAATATCATCTCGAAACAACGCTTAACTACTCAAAACTGTTTCTCGAAGCACATCGCTTTTCTTTTCTCGCTTATTATTACATGAGCGACCAGAAAGATACCGACGATATTACTTCCGGCGGTATAGGAATGAGTATGAAAGCTATCCCGAAACGCTATCAGGGATTGTCGAGCCGACTGACTTACGGCTTTCGCGATACATATCTGCTTGATGTAAACTTCGGTTATACAGGCAGCGAAAATTTCCGTAAAGGACATCGCTTCGGCTTCTTCCCTTCCGTCGCTGTCGGATGGGTACCGACACAATACGACTTGGTGAAAGAAAAACTGTCATGGCTTTCTTTCTTTAAATTAAGAGCCTCCTACGGTACCGTCGGTAACGACCGCATTTCTTCTACACGCTTTCCGTATCTTACTATCGTCAATTCAAGTTCTGCCGCAGGATGGGGATATACCGAAGGCGGTATTACCGAAAACAGTATCGGTGCAGATAATCTGATGTGGGAAAATGCTATCAAGTCGAATGTCGGCATGGACGCACATTTCCTCAACGACAAACTCTATCTTACTGTCGATGCCTTTCTTGACCAACGCAACGGCATTTTCCAGCAGCGAGCCAACATTCCCGGATACGTCGGCCTCGTCCAAATGCCTTACGGAAACGTCGGCAAAATGAAAAGTTACGGCTCCGACGGCAACATTTCATATACGCACGATATTAAAAAGGATATGAGTTTTACCCTCCGCGCCAATTATACCTACGCTACTAATAAGATAGAAAATTGGGAGCAGACAGCGCCTAAATACGACTATCAGAAATATTCCGGCTATCCCTATAACGCTATCAGAGGATATATCTCTATGGGGCTTTTCAAAGACGAACAAGATGTGGAAAGCAGCCCTAAACAAAGTTTCTCTTCCGAAATATTGCCGGGCGACATCAAGTATAAAGACGTAAACGGCGACGGCCTTATCAATACCGACGACCGTGTTGTGCTGTCATATCCCACCTATCCGCGTCTTATGTATGGCTTCGGCGGAGAATATCAATGGAAAAAATTTACCGTCGGCATCCTTTTTAAAGGTACCGGAAACTGTGATTATTATTCCGCAGGACAAAACGTGACCCAATTCGGCGATACTTATGCCAATGGTATGGGTTATGTGCCGTTCCACAGAGGTGAAGAAGGTCAGGTACTCAAAATAGCTGCTGACCCAACCAACCGATGGATTTCAAAAGAATATGCCGCATCAATCGGATTAGATCCTTCTCTTGCCGAAAACCCTAATGCACGCTTCCCAAGACTTACATACGGTCGTAACGAAAACAACTCCCAAATTTCAGACTTCTGGAAAGGCAACAAACGATACCTTCGACTTGAAGAACTCACCGTCAACTATAATCTCAAAGCCGAGATACTGCGTAAAGCCGGCATTTCGGCTATCGACCTGCAATTAGTAGGCAACAATCTCTTCATTTGGGATGAAGTAGAAATATTTGACCCCGAACAGGCGCAATTCAACGGCAGGGCTTACCCTATACCGATGAGAGGTACTTTTCAAATTTACATTCACTTCTAATATATTACATTATGATCAAAAAATATTTACTAACAGTAATAGTGTTGATACTGCCGGTATGCAACTCTTGTAATTTCCTTGATGTTGATGATTATTTCAACGAAACGCTTAAATATGATTCTATTTTCTCAAACAAACTCAATATTGAGAAATATCTCTGGGGTAATGCTTCTTCGTTCGACGATGAAGGCGGTATTTTCGGCAATACCGTTTATACTCCCGGCATTATGGCTTCCGATGAGGCGTTCTCGCTCGGAGGTGCGTATAACGGGCTGTCGCTTGTTCTTGATGAAGTGTCGGCTTCCGACGCGCATAACATCAACATCTACGACAAAATGTACCGTATAATCCGTAAAACCAATACTATAATCTATCGCCTCGACGAAGCAGCAGACGTTACCGCTATCGACCGGCGCGAAATTCTCGGCTATACACATTTCATGCGAGCTTATGCTTATTATAATCTCATCAACCTATACGGGCCGGTAGTTATTCTCGGCGACGATGTGCTTGATACTAACGAAGAACCCGAATACTACGCCCGCCCACGCTCTACTTATGACGAATGTATCGATTACATCTGCACCGAATTTGAACAGGCTGCCGATTATTTGCCGTCGGATGTGGCCGTAAATTATTTCGGACGACCTACACGCGGCGCGGCGCTCGGTTTGATTGTGCGCCTCAGACTGCAGCACGCAAGCCCGCTTTTCAACGGCGGCGGAAAGGATGGTAACGCTGCACGTGTTTATTTCGGCGAGTTTAAACGCTCTGTTGACGGCGTTAACTATATCCGCCAAACTTATGACGAACGTCTCTGGGCTATCGCAGCACAAGCATCCAAACGTATCATCGACTGGGGTATTTATCGCCTGCACACCGTTGACCGAACAGGAGATACACGTCCTCTGCCTGCCACCGTTTCGGCCGAAAACTTCCCCAACGGAGCCGGTAACATCGATGCTTACCACTCCTACGCCGACATGTTTAACGGCGAATCGCTCTCTCCGCGTAACGCCGAATTTCTTTGGGCGCGATACTCGCCGCAGGTCAAAAGTTTTACCCAACGCTCGTTTCCCGTAACTTATTTCAGAGGATTTAACAATCTTTGTATAACACAAAAAGTTATTGACGCATTTTATATGGAAGACGGACGTACTCGCCAAGAGGCTATGGCTGACGGTACTTACAGCGAAACAGGTTATATGACCGGCACTCGCTCGTTTTCGGGATACCAACTCGGCCCTAATGTCCATAACATGTATCTTAATCGCGAAATGCGTTTCTATGCCTGCGTTGCTTTCAGCGGCACATGGTGGACGGCGACATCTACTTCCGAAGCGTCTTACAAAAATCAGCAGATATTCTACGATTACAGCGGAGCAGGCGGAAAATCAGCCGTTACGGATGACATCAACAGCTACCCAATAACAGGTTATATCATGCGTAAATACATCCATCCCGAAGACGCATGGGCAGGTGCAGGGGCGTCGGTGCTTGATAAACCGTTTCCGATAATTCGCTATGCCGAAATATTGCTCTCCTACGCCGAAGCTATCAACAATCTGCAAGGTTCACATACTCTTACCGACGCCGACGGCAACGAAGAAACGTTTACCCGTAATATCGAACAGATACGGTCGGCTTTCAATCAGGTGCGCTTCCGAGCCGGACTGCCGGGTCTTACAGACGAAGAACTTGCTGACCCCGACGAAGTTCAACGCTTGATAGAAAAAGAACGTATGTTAGAGTTTATGTGCGAAAACCGCCGCTTCTTCGACGTCCGCCGCTGGGGTAAATATCTCGACAGCGAAAACGAACTTATGATGGGTATGAATACCGACGTCTCCGGCGACGACTATTATACCCGCGTACCGCTTAATCACTCCAAAGCACGCCGCAGAGTAGTAAACCGTAAGTTTGTCTTCATGCCTCTCATGCTTACCGAACTGCGTAAAGCTTCTACTCTTGACCAAAATCCCGGATGGGAATATTAATAAAATAAACAACAATGAAAAAATATCTCATAACAGCAATCATGCTTATCGCGGGCTTATCAGCCTGCAAGGAAGAGAATTTCTCTTCAATGGAATATTATAAATATGTCCTCTATATGCTCTCAAAGGAAGATTACAACGTTTATTCCGACGTCTTCCCTTACTCCGACGGCGTTGCTACCGTCGGCTACTTCTCTATCGGATGCGGCGGCTCTCTCGCTAATCCGGAAGAAGTTACCGTATATCTCGAAAACGATACCGTATTGCTTAATAAATACAACAGGGCTAATTACGACATCGACACGTCAAAGTATGCGCGTCTGTTGTCCGACAACAATTACTCAATCGAAACAATGCAGATAACCGTTCCTGCCGGTAATATCGAACAGTATGTTAAAGTTGCCGTCAGCGTCCTTGCCGACGGTCTGTCGCCCGATTCGACTTATTTTATCCCGCTGGCTATCAAGAACGTGTCGCGTTACGAAGTTAATCCCGACAAGTTTAATATGCTGTTCAGAATAGTTGTCGAAAATCACTATGCCGGTACTCTCAAAGATACTTATTACTCAATGAAAGGCAATACCCTCAACAATAACGGCGAAATACTCGCCGGTAGCGGTATAGCGGCAACCAAGTTAGCACGACCGATAAGCAAAAACGCCGTCAGAATATTCGCCGGAACAGGTCCCGTTAAAGCTGATTTCGGCATCGACCCCGTTCTCGCCAAACCGACCTTGCCGGAACTCAACAAATACGGCATTACCCTTACTGTGGATGCTTCAAACCGTGTTACAATTACTCCTTACGCTCCTTTCGGTTCAATAGAGGTGGAACAAATCGACGGCGACGGTCTGAACATCTATGCCGAAGAACGCAACAACATGGTTGACGACACTGTTACCAAATATTTCTATCTCCGCTACCGCTACCGTACCCTCAAAACCCCCGCCACCGATACCTCGCCTGCCGTTTATAACGCATGGGTATTTGTCAATGAAACACTCAAACGATTAGAAGAGTAGATATTTAGTTGAGAGTTGAGAGTTGAGAGTTGAGAGTTGAGATGACGGTACCCCGAACCCTTGCAGTGGTTGAAAAACCCTGCAAGCGGTTTGGAGAAGGCAGCAGGCAGCAGGTACCACGTCATTTCTGTTGTTCGGACGAGGCTGTGCCTCGTCAGGTTTATCCTAACAGGCTGCGCCTGCCGACAAATGCAGGCACAGCCT
>JAITHS010000160.1 GCA_031279875.1 Tannerella sp. | reverse complement strand
AGAAAGATTTTAACGATTACTGGATGGAATCGGGTACGTCGGCCATGATAGCGAAATATCTGAAAGACAGACATCTTACCCTTGAACAGTTCCGCCGGTTTCCGGTGTCGAATAATTTTCTTCGTACCCCCGGCGACTTTGATGCTACGCCTCCCGAAGGCTTTCTATATCAGGCGGGATACCTGACCGTAAGAGAGCAAACAGGCGACAAATTCGTTCTTGATTATCCCAACACGGAAGTACTCAACGCAATGTCGGCGTTGCAGGCGCAAAACATCCTGCCCGCCGACAATTCATTCGGAAACCTGCAACAGCTTATGCTGCGTGCTATGGAGAAAAAAGACGAAAACAGGATAAAGATTATCCTCAACGCGCTTTTGGCAAGTATCCCTTACGATGATTTCACAAAAGCAGGGCAAATGAATATCATAATGAACGATTATCCGTTTCATGTGCAAGAATGGCTCTACCGCTCCACAATTATTGCTTTCTTTCGCGGTTGTGGCGTGGCTACGGTCGCCGAAATGCACACCAATCTCGGTCGTGCAGACTTGGTAATATCGTATCTGGGAAACACTTTTGTTATCGAACTGAAAGTGGCGTACAAGCCGGAAGACGTACCTGCCAAACTCGCCGAAGCCGTCAATCAGATTAAATCAAAAAACTATCTCACTCCCTATCCCAACGCAATTGCGCTTGCAATGGTGATAGACGATACTAAAAGACAAATAACGGAAACCCCATTAGTGATTAGTGGTTAGTGGTTCGGATTTTGCCGAATATTTTCATCTATTTGCTTTTTTATCTTTTCAAGCACCGATTGTTCTGCCCAAATAGCGGTAACACCCGCAAGAATTTGACCTTGTACTTTAGGAATAGTATAAGTTATTCAAAACCGCACTCCTATTCTGAAGCCAAAAACAGGCATAAGACCGCTGTAATGCAGGTTGGTAACGTTTCCTTCGCGGATATTTATTCCGTATGTGTAACCGTAAAAATTGCTGTGGCCGTAGCTGGAATCTCCGTTATAACGAGATCTGATGTAGCTCAGTCCGACATATCCGCCGACAGTTACTCTACGATAGGGTTTTGACTGATATCCGAGACGCACGGTCGTGCCGTATCGATGAACAAACCGGTTAACATACCGTTCTGCCGGTTCGTAGAATTTCAAGCCGTCTTCTTCAAATTCCTTAAATGTGTTTCCGTCAATAAAATTGACCTTATTAAACCGGTAAAAAACTCCGGCGGAAAAATACATATAAGGTTTAATCATATATTTGTAATGAACGTCGCCGCCAACTCCGTAAGCGTATTTGACTCTGTCTTCGTCGAAGAAAACAAGTTGCCACGTCTGTCGTAAATCGCTGTCATGTTGAACTTTATAGCCTGTCAGACTTGTTTCTATCCATTGCTTGGGCGCCAACATTCGTTCGTAATTGACGCGCATACCGCTTCCGTAAACATAGAGCGGTTCGATCGTTACGGCATTCTTAAAACTTTTCCTTGCGGCTCGTTCCTGCGACCATAACGATGGCGCGAGGAATGCCATACAACCTATTATTAATACTAACTTTTTCATAATCATTTTTTTACTTTTATACTGCTGATATATTTCAATTTGTCGCCCGAAATATCAAACTGGTAAAATCCGTCGCCTCCTATAACGAGCAATATTTTATCGGATAGAGGTATAACGTCATAAGTATCAATGTTTTGTATTTCGGAGATATGGCTCAAATCGCCTATCCATTGCGGTTGAAGAGGATCGCTGACGTCATACTCCTTAATCCCGTTATCGCAGATATAAAGTCTGTCGCCCACGATACCAAGTCCGAGAGGATTATTAAAACCTATTAGCTCTTTAATAAGTTGCGGCTTCTCAATATCCTGCAAATCATATATTTGAAGCAAATTTGAATTTCGCCCGCAAAAGATATTTGCAGAGTTGAGAGTTACATAAGCGTATTTGCCGTCGGCCACAACGGGGTCGCAGCTGGTGATATGTGTAACATGCGCCAGCTGTTGCGGGAATTCCGGCAGGCGGACGTCATAGACGTACATTCCGTTGCGCGTGCCGATAAACAGAAGTGTATCTAACGGAAAGATTGTCTCAACGCCAAAGTTCAGAGGTTGATTTTTTGCCGGCAGATACTTTGGTTCGGCGGCGTTGGTTATGTCAAACATTTTCAGGGAGTTATTATCAACCGTATATAAGTAGTCGCCATTTACGGCAAATCGTGCCATAGAGCCGCCCTGTCCTCCGCTTTCACCGGGCGAAGTGGCGTATTCTCCTCCTCTTTCGCCACTGTAGCATGAAGTAAGGGATATAATTGCTAAAAAGATTATTGTTGCTTTCATTGTTTACTGATTTTTTTTCCACGCCACAAGCACTGAAGTCTGCGACGGACGATTATAAACATGATAATAAGATCCGTTAGGAGCGTTAGGTTCGGGGAAGACATCCTTTTGCCGATGAGTTACCTTTTTGGTATTCAGGTCAATAGCAACCAAATCAATCGCATTGTCAAGATACATCACCTCGCCCTTGACAGCCATGTCGATACAACCCGGCGCTACTATAAAACCTACATTGATAGGCTTTGAGGGGTCTGTGTTATCAATCACATGCACACCCTTATAGCGCTCATTAATAAAGATATACGGAGCGCGAGAGTAAATCTTCCCCGGATTTTCGAGTTCTCGCTTTCCGGCAACATAAAATACGGATTTTTCGAGTTCCGACCGCTCCATGAACACCGGAGAATACTCGCCGTAAGATGAATGCCAATCAATGTACAATGACGTACAAAGTGTTGCAAAACAGGCAATTAATAGTAAGATCATTTTTTTCATATCAACTGATTTTATATATTAATAACGTTGATTTTAGCGAAACGTTGCATTGCGAAAGCAAAAAAATTTTGCGTTTTCGAAAAAAAGCATTATTTTTGCGCCGTATTAAACATAATTTTTATAGCAATGAAACAATTTATGATTTTAGCGGCAACGATAATGATTGCCCAAACGAGTATGGCTCAAAAAACAGAGAATCTTTTCAACGGTAAAGATCTGACTAACTGGAATTTTGTAGTTGCGGAGAATAAGGCTCCGGCAGCAGACGTGTTTACCGTTAAGGACGGCGTTATAGTACTTCGCGGCGAGTTGGGGTACATGTACACGAAGAAAAAGTACAAAGATTACACTCTCGAATTGGAGTGGGGTTGGATTGGTGAGCCGACTAACAGCGGAATATTTCTGCTCATCGCAGAGCCGAAGAATCCGTTTCCCAACGGCATTGAGTGTCAGTTGAAAGCCGGTAATGCGGGCGATTTCGTGCTGCTCGGCGGTTCCGACCTTGTGGAATACAAACTGCCCGCAGGCGTTACCGAACGCCCCAAATTTCCCGTCATCGCCAAGCAAAAAGCCTCCAACGAAAAGCCCGCAGGCGAGTGGAACAAAGCCAAAATTGAAGTAAAAGGCGGAGTAATAACCGTTTACATCAACGGCGAGTTGCAAAACCGCGCTACCAACAAAGTAAAAGAAGGCTACATAGGCCTGCAAAGCGAAGGCGGACAGATACGGTTTCGCAATGTTAAGGTAACATATTAAGTGGTTAGTGGTTAATTGCCACCGATATTGTCATAATAATAACTAAAAATATTTAAAATGTATTGGAACGAAACCATGGAGTGCATGTCGCGCGACGAACTGCATAAACTGCAATCCATCAGATTAAAACGAGTTGTAGAACGAGTTTACAGCAATACCACGTTCTACCGTAAAAAAATGCAGGAGTTAGATATCACCCCCTGTGATATTCAGACGATTGACGACATCGTCAAACTCCCTTTCACTACTAAACAAGACCTCCGCGAGAACTATCCCTTCGGGCTGATGGCGTCGCCGATGTCGGAGATTGTGCGCCTGCACGCCTCGTCGGGAACGACGGGCAAACCTATCGTGGCCGGCTATACACGTAACGACCTGACGGTGTGGCACGAAGGCGTGGCACGATGCCTTGTTGCCTACGGGCTGACGAAATCCGACATCGTACAGGTGTCATACGGTTATGGGCTTTTTACCGGCGGTATG
This sequence comes from Tannerella sp., assembly GCA_031279875.1. GTDB lineage: Bacteria > Bacteroidota > Bacteroidia > Bacteroidales > Tannerellaceae > Tannerella. Next base: position 1,399 of record JAITHS010000160.1, on the reverse strand, counting down.
GGCGCTCACGGCGGCACAGAGGCTATCGGCGGCTCCGTTATCCCGATGAGTAGCGGTAATACGCAGAAACAGATTACCCTCATGCACGATTTTGGCGCTACTGCCCTCGCCTGCACGCCCTCCTACGCCCTTCATCTTGCCGAAGCAATACACGAATCGGAATATCCTATCGAAGAATTTAAACTCAAAGTAGGCCTATTCGGTGCCGAACCGTGGACGGATAACATGCGGCGCGAACTCGAAGACAAACTGCGTATTAAGGCTTTCGACATCTACGGACTGACGGAAATAAGCGGACCCGGCGTCGGCGGAGAATGTGAGTATCAAGACGGTACGCATCTGTGGGAAGACCATTTCTATCCCGAAATCATCGACCCCGTATCACTTCAACAAGTTGAAGCGGGCACACAGGGCGAACTCGTCTTTACAACAATCTCAAAAGACGGAATGCCGCTGCTGCGCTACCGTACACGCGACCTCACAGCGCTACACTACGAGACTTGCCGCTGCGGACGTACAGCAGTGCGCATGGACCGTATCATGGGACGCTCCGACGACATGCTGATTATCAGAGGTGTAAACGTATTCCCGTCACAGGTAGAATCGGTAATCCTCGAACTGCCCGAATTTGAAGCGCATTATATGATTACCGTTGACCGCGTTAACAATACGGACACGTTCCAAATCAACGTCGAACTCAAACCCGAATACTACTCCGACGAGATGAACAAGGTCGTAGCGTTGCGCAACAAAATCACTGCCCGTCTTACAAGCGTAATCGGTATCAAACCCGACATCAAAATAGTCGAACCCCGCAGCATAGAACGCAGTCAGGGCAAGGCAAAACATGTTATTGACCTTCGTAAATTAAAATAATAAGATATGATAACAAAACAATTATCAGTGTTCTTAGAGAACAAGAAAGGTCGCTTTACCGAAATCAGCAAATTGCTGGGCGACGCAAATATCAATATGACGGCGTTCACAGTGTCGGAGAGTTCCGACTTCGGCATCGTCCGCCTCATTGTGTCGGATACCGATAAGGCTTTGGCGCTATTAGTTGAAAACAAATACGCCGTCAATCAGGCTGATGTTATCTGCCTGCATGTGCCTAACAAACCCGGTTCACTCGCCCTCGCAATGGAAATCATTACCGGCGCCGACATCTTTGTTGAGTACATGTACGCCTTTTCGGAAGGCGATACGGCAAACGTTATCATCCGCCCCGACGACCTAAAAAAATGTGCCGAAGTATTGACGGCCAACTTATGAATTAAGAATGTTAAATCTTTTACTGCCACGCTTGCCGGTTATAGGGCGAACTGCTCTGGTCATATTTGAGGTCTTTCAGCATTGAGGAGTTGGCTGATATTGAGAACGAATATGAACGCAGCGGGCC